>CAQLOA010000011.1:0-18511 GCA_948829205.1 uncultured Eggerthellaceae bacterium | reverse complement strand
TCTTCCAGGCAACCGGCTCGACGGCGACGATTACCTACGTAGGCATCGGCATTCTGGTGGTGGCGCTGGCGATTCATGTGGTCGCGTTCAGGCTTAACGCGGTTGACGAGAACGTCCTCAATGCGCAAGCCGTCGAGCGCAAGGAGAAGAGCGCCATCAATCACAACTATGTCAGAGGCGGCATCATCTGCGCCTTCGCGTTCTTCGGTTACTGTTGGATTTTCGGACTTTGCCAGGGGTTCTTCCCCACGTTCCTCCAAAGCATCGGCGTAGGCATCGTGGAGTCCAACAGTCCGGCGCTTTACTCGCAGATCCTCGTGGTGCTGTTCGGCGTGTCCGCCGGCGTGTTCTATGAGAGGTATAACCTTCGCAAGGCCTTCACCATCGGTGGCTTCATCCTCTTTGGCGGCATGGTCATCATGTCCTATGGCAGCTATGGCAGCAGCGCCGTCAACATGTGGCTCTTTGGCATTGGCATTGGCCTGCTGGCTGGCATCGTGCCCGTGGCCATCAGGACCTATATCCCGGTTTTGGTCACCGACCCTCGGAAGATGGACTACGTGCTGGGCATCATGGCCTTCGTCACGAACCTGACGTTCTTCGGCAACGGTCTGTTCGGCGCTCTTATTGCGAACTGGGGCTTTTTCATGGCTGCAGTCGTGTTCTTGGGCGCGCCGCTGGTCGTTTGCATATTCCTGGTGGTCTTCTTCGTGAAGAGCGACCGCAAGATTGCGCAGGAGGACGCTTTGCAGCTGGAGGCGTCTTCCGAAGCATAGAGCCCCCGACTTTCTCTCTTTCTCCCCCTAGATGCACCTTCCGTATCCCTAGTGCAGCGGGAGATGCGATTCGTCGGAGGGGTTTTGGAAGGCCCCTCCGGTCGGATTTCGAAACGCTCGATCTGCTCGCGGTTGCGATGCTCCGAGGAAGGTATGACCAGATGCCAAACACGGGCCCCATAGGATTTCAGCGCATGACAAGCCTGCTGATGAACATATTCATCGGACTTGTCCTGGGATGTGTGTTTCTGTTCCTGTCTCACGACGTGACGTCCATGGCTATGGATGAAATCGCACGCACGTTCTGCCAATCCCTCGTCATGAGCATCCCCGTCGGCTATGCCGTGGGCGACTTTCTGCCCACGATGGCTTGGGGGCAGAAGCTGGCTGCAGCGCTGCATGCCACGGGGAGGCTTGCGAGCCATTTGGTGGTGAGCCTGACGCTGGCCGTGGTCAACGTGACCGTCATACTGACGGCATGCATGTTCATCGTGATGCTTGCGAGCACCAGCGTCGGCGACGTGCTTGGCATCGTTGCCATGCTATGGGCGCCGGCCGTTGCATCCGGCTTCCTTGCAATCTTTGCGTTGCTGCCCGTTGCCCAGGGGCTGGCGACCAAAATAAGCGGCTTCGACCCTATGGCGGAAGCCGATTAGCCTTGCATGAAGCAGGAGACTTCGACGGCACTTTTGCAACTGAGGTGCAGCCCGCAGTCTCCGTATCTGACTCCCGCGCCGACACCTGCATGTCTGAGTGCAAGCTATCCCCTTGAGCGCAAGCCACCCCCTGTGCGCCTTCCCTACAGGCAGTAGGGAAGGATGGCGCGATAGTCCTCGACGAGCTGCTCGAGCGACTTCGCCGCGTTCGCAGGGCTGGTCGACGGAAGGCGCGTGCACGCCAGGTGCGTCTGCACCTCGCAGTGTTTCGTGTAGAGCTCGGCCGCCTTCGCGCCGGTGCAGAACACGGCCTCGATGGGAGCGCGTGCAAACAGGCTGCCGATGTCGTTCGGCACGCAGTCGGCTATGGAGCCGTCGCTTGCGCCTTCGATGGTGCATTCCGCCAGCACGTCCCACAGCGCGATGCCGTGTCGCAGCGCCAGGTCGCGCTTCTCGTCGTTGGTGACGGGAAGCTTCTCGTCGAACAGCGCGGCCATCACCTTCCAGAAGCGGTTCTGCGGATGGCCGTAATAGAAGCCGGTCTCGCGCGACTTGGGCGAAGGCATGGTTCCAAGCAACAGCACGCGCGAGTCGGTGTCGAACACGGGGTCGATGGTGTGCCGCACGAGGGCGGGTTTGCGCGTGCTTTCGGATGGCCGCTTGGACCTCGCTGCCTCGCTTGCATTCTTGGAATCGGTGCTATGTGCGTCTTCGGGTTTCAAAGGCGACTCTTCCAGCGACGCCAGTTCCTGGTCGAGCGACGAAGGGATTCCGAACAGCGTCTTGCGCGACGAGAACAGCCGCGGGCTTTTGCCGCTGGACTCTGCGGCCAGTGCCCGTTCGAGCATGTCCCAGTTCCTGTCGGCGTTCGTTCTCATGGCCGTCCTTTCAGAGGCTTTGGAGCGCTCGCAGCCGAACCCTTCCGAGGCCTTGGCGTCATCAGTCTAGTGTTTCGAAGGCGGCCGCGATGGCAGAGTCAAGCGTGGGCTTCACCAGGCTCCAGTCGTGCCCGCTTCGCTTGGCTGCCTTGGCTGCGGCCAGGCATCCGCTGATTCGGAATATGTTCAGGTAGCGCAGCTGCGTCTTTTCGACGTTGGTGGACGGGTGCCGGCGTCTGATGCTCTGCATCAGATCTTCCAGGTTGCGGTCGACGATGCGCTCGATCAGCCTCTCCGCGATAGAGTTGTCTTCCAAGAGCGGCTGGTAGGGGTTCCGCGACGCGTAGAAGTGGCAGAAGGGCATGCCATGCCAGTCGTGCGCGGCCTGGGGCACGCCGTTAGCCCCTGCGCACGACTCGCACATCTCAAGCGGCACGTCGCCCAGTTCGGCGGTCATGTCGTCAAGCACCTCGTCTAGCACGTCGGCCAGGTTGTCGTAATGCTGGTAGAACGTGGCCCGCGTTATGCCGGCGTCGCGGCAGACCTCGCTCACGGTAAGGTCGGAGAACCTTTTGCCCTTCATGGCGGCAAGCAGGCATTCCTTGAGGGCAGCCTCGGTCTCGATCGAGCGGCGGTCCTTCTTGCGCGTCTTCGGTGCCCGGGCCATGTCCCTCCCTCGAAGTCTCTTACAAGTTTCCGAGATGTGTAAATGAAAGGCACTTTCGGCGGCGAAGCACGCTTGCTTTCCGCCAACTGCGTGCTATGTTCGCATTATAGAAGTTTCATACAGGCTGTAAAGAAACACGAACGGAGGCCTCATCATGAAGGTCGGTCAGTCCACATTGCTGGATATGATGGCGCAGCCGAACACGCAGTTCGTCATTCCGGCGTACCAGCGCCGCTATGCATGGCAGGAGCGCCAGTGCCAAGAGCTGTGGCTGGACGTGCTACGTGCCGGTCGCCGCGACGAGGGGCATTTCTCGGGGACGATCCTTTACGAGGAACAGCCTGCCGAGGTTGGCCGACGCCTTTCCATCGTCGACGGGCAGCAGCGCATGACCACCGTAATGTTGATGCTGGTCGCGTTACGCAACTACCTTGAGAAGCACCCCGAGGCGTCCCTTGACGACCTTGCGCCGAAGCGGGTCGAAAGCGACTTCCTCGCGTCCGGCGCGCGCCTTGCCGACGCCTATGCAGCCGTTCACGCAGGCGGCGAAGCGGCCTCCGGCGCTGGCGCTTCCGGAGGCGCCGCCCCCGCCCCTGTTCCCGCCGCCGGTGTCATCCCCAAGCTGCAGCTCTCGCGATTGGATGCGACGTCCATGGCCGCGGCCGTGCAGGGCGCCCCTGCCGATTCCATACCTTCGCGGAACGTCTCCCACAACCTGGCCTACTTCGAGTCGCTTATGGACGAAGACGGCTTCGACGTGGCCCAGTTCGAGCGCGGGCTGAAGAACCTGAACGTCGTCATGGCGCAGATAGGGCCCGAAGACGATGCGCAGGCGGTGTTCGAGAGCCTGAACTCGAAGGGCCTGAAGCTGAACATCGGCGACATGGTGAGGAACTACCTGCTGGCCAGCGAATCGCACGACGAGCAGGCAAGGTTGTACGTGGAGTACTGGACGGTGATCGAAGGTGTCTTCGACCCCGACCCAGGCTTGTTGAAGCTGGACACCATGATCAAGGCATGGCTTTCCGTGCGGTTCACGAAGGTGCGCGCCCGCACGCCCGAGGACGTCTATTCGGCGTTCAAGCGCTACTACGACGACGAGTACGCCGGCGACCTCGAGCCCGTGCTGAACGAGCTGCGGTCGTTCGCGATGATATGGGCCGAGAACTACCGCTACCACGCCGTGAAGAAGTTCCGTTCGATGCCATGGGCCAAGAATGGCGCCCAGACGCTCACGTCGGGATACGGTCTGAAGAAGGCCGACAACGAGGAATACGCCGAGCGCGTCCGCCAAGAGCTGCGCGCCATGGGCCGCGAGCTTTAGGAGGCAACCGCCATGCAGGTGAAGCAGACGAAGCTAACCGACTTCGTGGGAGCGCCGGACACGCAGCTGGTCGTTCCCGTCTACCAGCGCGTCTACTCGTGGACGCGCCCGCAGCTGCGCGAGTTCTGGGACGACCTGATGGAGGCGGGGCGCACGGGCAGGCCTCACTTCATGGGGATGGTCTTCTTCAGCGAAGGCGCCTCGCATCACGAAGGCGTGCGGCAGCTGGACCTGATCGACGGCCAGCAGCGCATGACCACGTTCACCTTGATGATGTGCGCCGTGTGCAGCTGGCTGGCAAAGTCGGGGAAGACGTTCGACGGCATGGGCCCCGACCAGGTGGCGGATGCCTTCCTGAGGCTTGCGCTCCCCGACGGCGACGCCTGCAAGCTGGTGCTGTCGCGCGCGGACGCCCCGACGCTTAGGTGGCTTGAAGGCATCGGCGAGAAGCCTGCCGCCGACGAGGACTATTCGAGGCTGGTGGTGGAATCGTACGAATGGTTCCGTGACCGGATGGACGCCGATGGCTTCGACTTCGACGCGTTCGAACGCGGTGTCGGCCAGCTATACATCGTCGAGGTGCTGATGGAGGCGAAGGACCGCCAGCAGACGGTCTTCGAGTCGCTGAACTCGAAGGGCCTGCCGCTTTCAACCCCCGACCTGGTGCGCAACTTCCTGCTGATGCGCCCCGAATTCGACGACAAGTCGTACCTGTACGACACCTATTGGTCGAAGGTGGAGGACGCGTTCTCCACCGACCCCGACGACCGCTACCTGGCGCATGCCATACGCATGTGGACGGGGTCGGGCGTCGCGGTGAAGGACGACCGCGGCATATTCGACGCGTTCAAGATGTCGTTTGCCGTGAAGGGACGCGACGCGCTGGAGAAGCGAACGGCCGGCCTGGCCGACTACTGCATCGCCTTCCACGAGAAGGTGGAGGCCGGCGACGAGGCCACGCTTGCGGCGTGTCGCGAGTGGGAGGAAAGCCGCGGGAAGGCCGAGCGCCTGCGCAACGATCGCAAGATCTTCGGGGATTAGCATGCGGTCGGAATCCGCAGGGGGGGGGCGTGCCAAAAGCAAACGTCCCCTGACACGCGGCTTAGCCCGCTGCTTCTATTTGTGATAGGGCTCGTTGCGCGAGATCTTGAACGCGCGGTAGACCTGTTCCAGCAGGACGACGCGTGCCAGGTTGTGGGGAAGGGTGATACGCCCGAGCGAGATTCGCCGGTCGGCCGCTTTTCGCACCTCCTCGCTGACGCCGCACGAGCCGCCGATTGCGAAACATATGCGGCTTCTTCCGCTCAGCGAGCACTCGTCCAGAAGGCCGGCCAGATCTTCGCTTGTGGCCAGCTTGCCGTCGATGTCCAGCAGGCATACCAGTGCGCCTTCGGGGATGGCGGAAAGGATGGCCTGGCTTTCCTGCTGAACGGCCTTGCGTTCGCCGCCGGCCTTCGCCGGGTCGATATCGGGAAGCTCGCGCACTTCGACGGATGCGTAGGGCTTTAGGCGTTTCAGGTACTCGTCGCACGCCTGCGCCCAGAACCTTTCCTTCAGCTTGCCGACGGCTATGACCGTGACGTGAAGCACCTAGACCAGCTTCTTCGCCATGAAGGCGTTTGCCGCGAGTTCTTCCGAATCGTCTAGTGGCGTCAGCGCGCCTGCCTTCTCGCCCGTGCGCTTCGCATGTCTTTCCAGCGCCTTTCCCAGAAGCCAGTCGGCAATTTCGGGGTTCTTTGCCAGAAGCGTGCCGTGCAGGTACGTTCCCAGTATGTTGCCGTCCAGGATGCCGTCGGCCTTCGTTCCTTCGGTGTCGTTGTTGCCGCTTCCGGTGCGGCTGACGACGGTTCCGAAGGGCGACGCGCCGTCGCCAAGATAGGTGCGGCTTGCGTGGTTCTCGTATCCGACGACGGGGGCGTTGGCGATGGGGGACTTCAGCGCGATGTTGTCCACCAGCCGGTCGCCCGACGTGCCTGGGCGCTTCGTTTCGGCGTCGACTATGCCCAGGCCCGGCACCTCTTCGTCGCCCAGCAGCCACGTCTTCCCCAGAATCTGGTAGCCGCCGCATATCCCTAGAAGCGGACCGCCCTGCTTGATGTATTCGGCGAATTCGTCGCTCACGGCCTCGAGTTCCTCGCTTGCAAGCTTCTGTTCGCGGTCGGGGCCTCCGCCCAAGAAGACCAGGTCGACGTCGTCGAATCCTATGGGGTCGCCATAGTGCAGCTTGCGCATCTCGACGGGTATGCCGCGCCAGCGCAGCCTTTGTTCCAGGATGCGGACGTTCCCGCCGTCGCCATAAAGGTTCAGCAGGTCGGGAAGCACGTGCGCGATGACGATGGGGGTTGCCGCGGAATCGTCGTCGGCATGTGACAGGGGGCGTTCGCTTTCGACACATTCGGAGATGCCGTCATCTCCGTCCCCTGGCATGATCGTTGCGCTTGTGCGGGCGGAGGCGAGCTGCGCCTCTATGTCTTCATGCAAGGCAACCATGCCGGTATGTGTAGGGGTGCAATTTGCTGCGCCCGCTTGGCTGGCGGTCATGCCGATTTCGGCCTCCGCCATCTGGTCGAGTTTGGCCTTCACGGGAGGCAGCGCGGAGTAGTTCGCAATGGCCGACACGGGCGCGTCTGCAGGCAGTTGCCCCTTCTCGCTCAGCTTCGCCAGCGCGTCGTAGACGTCTTCGATCCCGTCCACCAGCTGCGCCTTCACGCCTGCGTATTTCAGGCGCACCTGCAGGTCGTTGCGCCTGGACCCGCCCGCGAACACGACGAGGCCCGGCTGTGACACCAGCTCCTCGAAATCGATGTCCCAGATCCATGAGATGTCGCGGCCGTCAACTATCTGGTCGTTGATGAAGAACGCGACGCCGCGCGGGCCTTCCCCTTCGGCGACTATGCGCAGGTTCTGGTTGAATCCGGTGGGGTTCTTCGCCAGATTGAGAAGCGTGCGACGCCCATCGATGCAGTATTCCTGAAGCCGGCCGTTCTTCGGGTCGAAGGCGCTTATGGCCTTCTGCACGCTTTCGGGGGAGCATCCCGCAAGCGTTGCAGCGGTGTATACGGCCAACAGGTTGTACGCCATGTAGGATCCTGCAAGCTTGGAATGCAGCGCGACAGGGCGTGACAGCGAGCGTCCCCTGTCACGCGCCATGACGTCGAACGAGACGCCTTCGGCGAACCTGATGTTGTTGGCGGAGAAGTCGAGTCCTGGCCGCGAGAACTCGCAGCTGGGGCAGCGGTACGCCCCAAGCTGGCCGTACTGCCGGTAGTCGTACTCGAACATGTGCGAGCACGCCTGGCACATCGTGGCGTCTGCCACCACGTTCTGCTGCAGGTTCATGGACTCTACGACGCCGAACGTCACGCTGTGGAACGGGCAAACGTCCTCGCCGGCAGCGATTTGCGCATCGCGCTCGGCCTTCACGCGGCTGGCGATGAAGGCGCACAGCGGGTCGTCCGCGTTGTACACAAGCGTCGTTTCCGGCGACGACTGCAGCGCCGACACGATGGAGTCCTGGATGCGGTCGATCTCGCCGCAACGGTCCAGCTGGTCGCGAAACAGGTTCAGAAGCAGCACGTAGGTTGAACGCAGGTCGGGCAGCACCTTCGCAAGCCACAGCTCGTCACATTCCAGAACCCCCCAGTCGGCGGGTCTTCCTTGCAGCATGGCCGATGCTATGCCGCTGTCAAGGTTGGCGCCGGTGCGGTTGCACAGCACGCTTTGCCCCGACGCCTCCATGGCGTCGGCAAGCAGGTTGTTCACGGTGGTCTTCCCGTTCGTGCCCACCACCACGACGGAGCCCTTGCGCAGCTTCCAACGAAGCTCGGCGATTATGTGCGGGTCTATGAACACGGCCACCTTGCCGGGGAAATTCCCTGCAGGACGTCTGGCGAAGGTGCGAAGCCCCCAGGTCAGGGCGCCGCTTGCGCCCTTGGCTATGCTGCTGCGGAATCCGATGAGGCAGCCCTCCGTCTCGCTACGTATTCGCCTAGCCTAGAAGCTGGAACTCCAGCGTAGACGTGCCCAAGGTGATCATGTCGGCGTCGTTGAGCTGCACGCTTTGAACCTTCTGCCCGTTGACGTACAGCCCGTTGGTGGAGCCGAGGTCGGATATGACCCACTGGCCGTTCGGCTGCATGTGTATCTCGGCGTGCACGCGGGAGATGTTGATGTCGGGCACCACTATGTCGTTGGCCGACTCGCGTCCGATGTTCTGCCTGTCGCCGGTGAGTGCGTAGGCGCGGTCGCGGGCCTCGTCGTAGAGGTACACGCGATGCGCGGTGGCCCTGCGGTTGCCCATCGCTGCAGGATCGGCCTGGCCGCCGTCGCCGAACAGCGCGTCGACGCCTGATCCGCGGCCTGCATCGATTCCTTGGCCAGCGGGCAGATCGGAGGAAAGCGCGGGCACGACGACAACCGGCGATCCCTGCTGTCCGTCTGCTGCGAGGGCTGCGTCGGCAGCGACCGAAGCACCGACCCTTTGGGCCATCTGCAGGTCCTCCATCAGCTGCTCGGGCCTGACTGCGCCGCGTCGTGCGCGCCTGGGCTGGGCGGGGTCGTCGCTCACGCCACGAGGCATCCGCGAGTCCTGCGGAACCTCCGACACCTGCGACCCCAAAACGCTGGGAACGCCCATGTCGCTGGCGGACATGGGGTGCCTATGTATGGGTTGTTGCGCCTGCGCGCCGGCGTATGCGTCCATGCCAGGCTGCATGCCCTCGTAATGCTGTCCGGGAACGGCGCCCATCTCGACAGCCATTCCGCCGGAGGCGTTAGCATAGTCGGCAGGATCTTCGGCAAGGTTGGGAAGCGGCTGCATGCTTGGCTGAAGGTTGCGCTCCCACTGGACGGGGGCAGCCGCGCGCCTGCGCCCGGCGTTGGCGGGAAGCCCGTAGCGCCTCATCTCGTCGTCGCGCAGCTGGTCGACTATGGATGCGGCCACCATTTCGGCTACCACTTCGAACTTGCCCTTCTTCAGCTGCGGGTCGGAAAGGAATCGCACGAGGGGCTGGCCGTCCATGACATAGCCCATTTCGCGGGCCTTGGCCAGAAGGTAGGTCTCGGTCTCGCCGGCCAGCGTGGGGTAGTACTTGAAGAGCTTCGAGTCGTCTTCGGGGCTGACCAGCACCGTGTAAAGCGTCGGCGCGTACTGCTTGCCTGCGCCCACGATCTTCTCGCGCCGCATCTGCTTCTCGGCCTTCTTGGTGATCTGCACAGGGGAAAGGCTCGAACGTCCGATTGCGCCGGCGGCGCCTTCGATTCCGTCCTCCATCTTGTTTTCGAACTTGGAAAGCAGTCCCATTCTGCGTCCTAAACTGAGAGTCATCAACTCGGTTGCGGTTTCAGCTTGGCAATCTATTTTAGGATATAGTGGGAAAATGTGAAAATCGGGCCTCGGCCTTATGCCGGGCGCCGCAAACATACGAGTCGCTGGAGGTTGCCTCATGTACAAGAAGATACTTGTCCCGTTCGACGATTCCGAGCCCTCCAAGAACGCGCTGAAGAACGCAATCGACATGGTCGACGGCATCGAAGGCGCCACGATAACCGTCCTCAAGGTCGTCGAATGGCACGACTACAATGCCGAAACCTTCAAGATTGCGTCCCGCATGTCGGGCGTGCTTGGCGACTCGCTGGACATGAACGCCATCTCCGAGATCGGCGAGGAGGCCGAAAGCGAGGAGGCTGCCCGCATCCGCGAGGATATTTCGGGGATAGTCGGAGACGCGGCCAACATCGAGGTGACGGTGGCAAACGGCTCGCCGCATGACACCATAGTGGCCTATGCGTCCGACCTCGACTTCGACTGCATAGTCATGGGCCATCGCGGAATGGGCCTGGTTCGCGGCATGCTGGGGTCTGTGGCCTTCTCGGTGCTGCAGAAGGCCAACAAGCCCGTGCTTGTGGTCAAGTAGCGATAACGTCCCGCCTGAAACACCCGAACGGTCATGGGCGACTGCGCCTTGTGCGCCGTTGTGCCAACGCCCTTATGGGCGCGATGCTCGCCATGTGCCTTGCGGTTCCTGCTGCGGTGTTCGTCCCGGGGGTGCGAGGCTTGGCGTTCGCCGCCGATGCGGCCCTTCCGCTGTCCTACTACCTGACGAACGTCGGCTATGTGACCCCGGTGAAGCTGCAAAGCCCATGGGGCGACTGCTGGTCCTTCGCCGTGGCCGCCGCTGTGGAAAGCTCAATCCTCAAGGAGACGGCCGATCTGGAAGAACAGGCGGCCCTCGACGCGCAGGCTGCGGAAAAGGCGACTTTGGACGAGGCTCAGAAAGAGGATTTCGGCCTCGGTTCCGAAGTTTCGTCCGGCGTCGGCTCGGCGAATCCCTCTTCGGGCGGCAAGGACTTCTCGAAGATGAGGCATGGCGGCGAGCCCATGTCCTCGGCGTCGGATGCGGCATCCTCCGATTCCAAGGCGGGCGTGCCGATGCCTCTGGACGAGTCTGCCTCGGAGGTGGATTCGGGCGATGTGGCGGCTGCGACGGCTGCAGCGGGCAGCAATTCCGGCGAGGCGGCCGCCGGTGCCGCTGCTGCGGATGCGGCTGTGGCTAGCGCCTTGGCTGCCGAAGAACTGGCCGCGCGGGCGGCCGAGGTGGACATGTCGCAGCCGAAGCTGCTTGGCCTCGACGGGACGGTCGACGTGTCGGAGCGCGCCATCGCATGGCTTGCCCACGAGCTTCAGTCCGAGCAAAGCGGCGGCTCGCAGGCCGGCGAAGGCTTCTACCTTCTGGACCCTGGCAACTACGCCACGCAACTCGCCGAGGGCAACTTCGAGATGATCGAATCGCAGCTGGTCGCCCGGCAGGGACTGGTTGCCGAATCGGAGGTTCCCTACAGATACAACGGATACAGCGGGTCGCCCGTCTGGTACGACACCGGGTCGCGCGACGGCGCATGGGACGACGCGCGCACCAAGGACTGGTCGGTGGACGAGGCCGTGCGCACCAGCACCGAGCTGGGCTGGGTGGTCAGCGGCATAAGGAAGCTGCCGTCTCCTGCCGAGCTCCAGATCGACTACTCCACTGGGCTTTCGACCTACATGGGCTACGATGCTGCCGCTACCCAGGCCATTAAAGACACCTTGGTGGAAATAGGCGGCGTCGCCATAGCCCTCGAGGCCGATGCGGCGCTTCCCGTGGAGGTCGCCACGGGCAACTTCCTGGACGCCCAGCCCAGCGAGCACTTCGCCTACAGCACTTGGAGCCAGTACGACGGCGCTGATTCCATCGCCTGCAACCATGCCGTGACCATCGTTGGGTGGAACGACGACTACAGCGCGGACAACTTCGCCGGAACGGCCAGCGGCCGTCCTCCCGGAAACGGTGCATGGCTTTGCAAGAACAACTGGGGAAGCGACGCGCTTTACGCCTCCGAAGGCAACACCGGCGACGCGACGCACTGGGGGATTCCGGCGTCGTCCGACACCGGCGCGCCTGCATCGCCGGGCGCCCCCGGGTCGGAGGCCAGCGGGTTCTTCTGGCTTTCCTACTACGACCATTCCATAAGCAGTCCCGTCGCCTTCGAGGTGACGCCCGTCGACGAGGACTTCGAGAACATGTACCAGTACGACTACCTGGGATCGGCGGAGTATTCGAAGCCGGCCGTGTACAACGGGGACGTTTGGGTGGCCAACCTCTACGAGGCGAAGGACCTCGAGCTCGTGGAGGCCGTCAGCGCCCAGACGTTCCAGGCGAACGACAAGGTCGACGTCGTCTTCTACACCCTGCCCAACCGCCTGAACACCGAGGGGATGTCGGCCGAGGACATATTCGGGGCCGCCGACTCGGTGTCGCATCAAAGCGCCACCTTCGAATACGCCGGGTTCCACACCATCGAGCTGGACAGGCCGATACTCCTTACGAAGGGGCAGCGGTTCATCGTGGCCGAGCAGGTGTCCACCATGGAGCAGCCGGGCAGCGGAGAGTACGACGGAAGCTACCTCAACTTGGAGTTGTCGTATCTGGACGCGGTGGAAGGAATGCAGCAGTCCACCATGTCGAAGGTGGTGTCGAACCCGGGCGAGTCGTTCGTCAGCCTTCCCGGCGGCAAGTGGATGACGGTCGAGGACTACGCCAACTGGTACGCGCAAAGCTCGGGAACCACACGCGAAGAGATGGACGTCGCGTTCGGGAACGCGCTAGCCAAGGTGTTCACCAGCACCACTTCGATGTCCAAGACCGGGCAAGTCTACGAGCGCGTGCGTTTGCGCTAAATTGCGAGGTCAAGGCCGATGGGGCAGTGGTCGCTTCCGTAGACCTCGTCGTATATGTATGCGCCTTCGATGCGGTCGGCCAGCGACTTGCTCACGAAGAAGTAGTCAAGGCGCCAGCCTGCATTGGTCTTGCGTGCGTTGAACTTGTAGCTCCACCAGCTGTAACGGTCTGTGGCGTCCGGGTGCAGGTAACGGAACGTGTCGACGAACCCGGCGTCCACCAGTTGTTCGACTTTGCCGCGCTCCTCGTCGGAGAACCCGGAGTCGCCGCGGTGCCGGTCGGGATGCTTCAAGTCGATGTCGTGCCGCGCCGCGTTGAAATCGCCGCAGATCACGACAGGCTTCGGCGTGGCCTTCGAGCCGTCGGGCATCGTGCCTTCCTCGAGCCCCTTGCAGAAGTCGCGGAACGCGTCGTCCCACTGCATGCGGTGGTCTATGCGCGCGAGCCCCATCTGGGAGTTGGGAGTGTACACGTCTACCATCCAGAACTCTTCGAACTCCAGCGCCAGCAGCCGTCCCTCGGTGTCGAGGTAGTCGTCACCCAGGCCGCGAAGCACGTTCAAGGGCTCTTCCTTGCAGAAGATGGCCGTTCCGGAATAGCCCTTCTTTTCCGCCGAGTTGAAGAACTGGTGATAGCCTGGAAGGTTCAGATCCACCTGGTCGGGCTGGCATTTCGTTTCCTGCAGCGCGAACACGTCTGCGCCGAACTGGTCGAATACGACGTAGAAGTCCTTCTTCAGCACGGCGCGCAGGCCGTTCACGTTCCAGGACACGAATTTCATTGGAGCCCCTTTTCATCCGTCGTTGGGTGGCAATTGAATCAGTCTGAGACGGAGCCTTTTTGAGACGGGGACGGGTGATTTGCCTCACTCTCCATGCGAGACAAATCACCCGACCCCGTCTCACCCGACACGACCTTAGATATATCATAGAACGCACGCAAACATGGACTGGCCGCAAGAGCAGCCATCGAAAGGAAGCCCGTCATGCAGATGAAGCCTGAGCAGCTGGAGCTAATTCGCGAGCAGCTGCAGACCATAAAGGAGCGCTCCCCGTTCTATGCGAAGAAGTTCGAAGGCATCGACGTCGCCGACGTGGCGTCGCAGGCCGACTTCGAAAAGCTGCCGTTCTCCGAGAAGGACGACCTGCGCTCGGTGTATCCGCTTGGGCTGCAGGCGGTTCCCGACGCCGAGGTCGTGCGCATCCACTCCTCGTCGGGAACCACCGGAACCCCGGTCATAATCCCGTACACCTCCCAGGATGTCACCGACTGGGCCGTGCAGTTCGCACGCTGCTTCGAGATCGCCGGCGTGGGCGTGCTCGACCGCGTGCAGATTACTCCGGGTTACGGGCTGTGGACTGCGGGTATCGGCTTTCAGGCCGGATGCGAACGTTTGGGGGCCATGGCTATCCCCATGGGCCCGGGCAACACCGAGAAGCAGCTGCGCATGATGCAGGACTTGAAGTCCACGGTGCTTTGCGCCACCAGCAGCTACGCTTTGCTGCTCGCCGAAGAGATAGAGGCGCGCGGTCTGCGCGACAAGCTGCATCTGCGCCGCGGCGTCATCGGCAGCGAGCGTTGGGGCGAGAAGATGCGCAACCGCATCCAAAACGAGCTGGGCATCGAGATTTATGACATCTACGGCCTTACCGAGATCTATGGACCGGGCATCGGCATCAGCTGCGACGAGCACTGCGGAATGCACGTCTTCGAAGACTTCTGCTACATCGAGGTGGTCGACCCGAACACGGGCGAGCCGCTTTCCGACGGCGAGGTGGGCGAGCTGGTCATCACCACGCTGCGCAAGCAGGGAGCCCCGCTGATTCGCTACCGTACCCACGACCTTACGCGCATCCTTCCCGGCGATTGCAAGTGCGCCTGCGGCGAGAAGCATCCTCGCATCGACACGCTGGTTGGGCGTACCGACGACCTGTTCAAGGTGAAGGGGTGCAACATCTTCCCCGCGCAGGTGGAGGAGGTCATCGCCATCACCGACGGCACGAGCAGCGAGTACCAGGTGATGATCGACCACGTCGACGGCCATGACGAAATGACCATCCTGTTCGAGACGCCCCTTGAAGGCGACGCGCGCGAGAAGGCCGAACTCGAGTTGGCCACAATCTTCAAGGCGAAGTGCGGATGCACCCCCATCGCCAAGGGCGTTCCCATGGGCGAGCTTCCGCGCAGCGAGAAGAAGACCAAGCGCATTTTCGACAGCAGGTACTAGCGGAAGGCTCCTGCGGCAGCGCTGCCTATCGCTCGGAGACGTTCAGGCAAAGCACTGCAAGCTGCGTGCGGTTCTTCAGCTGCTTCTTCGATAGAATGGTGCTTATGTAGTTGCGAACCGTGCCCTCGCTGAGGAACAGCTCGTCTGCGATCGCGCGGTTGTCCTTGCCTCTCGACACAAGCATGGCTATTTGGCGCTCGCGCTGCGTCAAGCCGTCAAGCGGGTCTGGCGCAGGGCCGTCTAAGATCGTAGGGCCTTCTGTGGCTGCCGCCATTTCGCGGTTCTTCTGCGAAAGGACGAACGCCTTCGCGCTGGCGGCATCGCGCGATTCAAGCAGGCAGCGCAAGGCGTCAAGGTCTCGTGCCGTGCTCCATGCCAGAAGAGCGGCTGCGGTGCAAAGGCACAGCACGACGACCGGATGCTGCAAGTGGAACAGTGCGGCGGCCATCACCCACGCAGCAATCCACGCAGGCCTTGCCACGGGGCTGCGCTCGAACATGCACAGGCATGCGGCGACAGGAAGGAAGGCGTGGGCGAAGGGCAACGCGGTGCAAATCGCGAGGAAGGCAAAGAGCACCAGGGTCCTAGGCGTGCCTGAACGCAGCATTCCCATGATGCAGGCCGCGATCGCTGAGGCGAGGAACCCGACAATGTCGTAAGGCTCCAATCCAACAAGCGCCTTGAAGGCAAGGCACACCAGGCACATGGCCGTGCTGTCTATCAGTCTTCCCATCGTCGGAAAATTATAATCCCTCAAGTTTTCCGAGGCTTCCGCAACGCGGTTGCGTTTCCGACGTAACAAGCTTTCTAGCAGGGAAAACCTAAACGCATGACAAAAATCACTACCGTTTTTCGACGCGATTGCGCACAATGCGGTCAACAGGAACCGTTCCAGGAGGCTTGGATGGAAATCGTCGACGTGAAGGATTTGGTCAAATGCTACGGCAACACCACGGCCTTGGACCACTTCGACATGAAGATCGAGCAAGGGGAGGTCTTCGGGCTGCTAGGCCCGAACGGAAGCGGCAAGACCACGGCCATAAACTGCATACTCCAGCTGCTTACGTACGACAAGGGAACCATCAGGCTGTTCGGCGAGCCGATGACCCCGACCAGCTACGACCTGAAGCGGCGAATCGGCATAGTTCCGCAGAACGTCGCCGTATTCGAGGAGCTGTCCGTGCGCGAGAACGTGGACTACTTCTGCGGACTGTACGTGTCCGACTCGAAGCTTCGCAAGGAGTACGTGGATGACGCCATCGAGTTCGTCGGCCTGAAGGAATACGCGAAGGTTCGTCCGCGCAAGCTTTCCGGTGGCCTTCTGCGTAGGCTCAACATCGCCTGCGGAATCGCCCACAAGCCCGAACTGGCGTTCTTCGACGAGCCCACGGTGGCCGTCGACCCGCAAAGCAGGGCTTCCATACTGCAAGGGATACTCGACATGAACAAGGCTGGCACCACCGTCGTCTATACCAGCCATTACATGGAAGAGGTCGAGGAGATCTGCAGCCGCATCATGATCATGGACAAGGGCCGCACTCTTGCGATCGGCACCAACACGCAGCTGAAGGTGATGACGGGCATCGGAGAGACCATAGAGGTGGACGTGCTGGAACTGCCCGAGGCGGCACGCGCGAAGGTGGCTGGGCTGGACAGCGTGCAGCGGGCCGAATACGACGGCAAGACGCTGCACGTGACCTGCGAGAGCGGACAGCACAACGTGTCGGACGTGCTGGAATGCCTGAAGTTGTTCGACGTGAAGCCGGGACGCATCTGGGCCGAGCCGCCGACGCTCAACGACGTGTTCCTGGAAATCACCGGGCGCGAGCTGCGCGACTGACGGGAGGGCGCCATGGCCGACACTTTCAAGTACGTCTTCCTCTCTCTGGTCCGCAACAAGGGGATCCTCATATGGGCGCTTGCATTCCCTATCGTGCTGTCGTGCTGCTTCATGGTCATGTTCCAGGGGCTTGACCAGCTTGCCCAAACCGAACCCACGCGGGTTGTGGTGGTGCAAGACGAGGCCTACGACGACTCGGATGCCTTCCGGCAGTTCGTCGACGCCGCGTCCGAGGGGGACGACGCGCTGCTTTCCGTCACGTTCGCGGACACGCCCGAAGAAGCCGAGCTTTTAGTGAACGGGTCCGCAGGCGAGGACAGGCCGTATGCTGGCTATGTGACGGTTGGCGTGGACGGCATGCCGACGGTCCACCTTCTTCCAGAGGACGGCTCTGCCTCTTCCGGCGTGAACAACGTGTACCAGGCGATCCTCGTGCGGGTGATGGACGTGTTCTGCAGCAAGAGCCAGATGATTCGCGAGCTTCTCGCGCAAGACCCTCTGTT
Organism: uncultured Eggerthellaceae bacterium; assembly: GCA_948829205.1. GTDB lineage: Bacteria > Actinomycetota > Coriobacteriia > Coriobacteriales > Eggerthellaceae > MGBC163016. The sequence goes on along the minus strand of CAQLOA010000011.1, from coordinate 1,424 downwards.
TTTGGCGAACCCCTCCAACGTCGAGTCGGTATTTCAGGTTTCGGACGTCACCCAGAAGACCAGCCTTACCGAGAACGCCCCGCGCGAGTCGGTGCGCTATTATTTCGCGCTGCTCGGGATGGCGGCGATGTTCGCAGCGCAGGGCTCGCTGTTGGCCGTTGGAGCATTGCTGCCCAACGCCAGCCCGTTGGGCGCGCGCAGGGCGCTGGGCGGGATTTCGCGCATCCGCGCCCTTCTTGGATGCATCCTGGCCAGCTGGCTGGTGTCCTTCGGCTGCCTCGCCGTCGCATACCTGTTCATCCGCTACGCCGCAGGGGTCGACTTCGGCAATCGCGACCTGCCGTGTCTGGGCGTGCTCGCCATGTCGTCGCTGATGTCGGTCGGGATGGGCGCGCTGATAGGAAGCATTCCCAAGGGATCGATCGGCGCGAAGGCGGGAATACTTGCAGGGATAGCCTGCTTCGCCAGCCTGTTCGCCGGCCTTTATGGGGAGCCCACTATGGAGCTTGCGGACAGCGTGGCCGCAGCCTTCCCGGCGTCCCAGTACATAAATCCCGCGGTGCAGATATCCCAGGCCATGTTCTCCCTCATGTACTACGAAAGCCTGGCGCCGTGCCTGCAGCACGTCTTGGTGCTGCTTGCGATGACAGCGGTCTTCTTCCTCGCGTCGGCGCGCTTCCTAGGAAGGCAAAGGTATGCAAGTCTTTAAATGTGCACTGAAGCTGGCGTTGAGGCGCCCTGCGTACTTCATCATCTATGGGCTGGGCCTGTCGCTCATGGCGGTGTTCATAGCAGGAAGCCTGGCAACCTCGACCCCGCAAGGGGAATACGAGCCCTACGACTGCGACTTTGCAGTCATAGACCGCGACGGCAGCCCGGTGTCTGCCAGCATGGAGGAGATGCTGCGGTTCCAGGGCACGCAGGTTCCGTTGGAGGACTCCGAGCTTGCCATGCAGGACGCCGTCGCAAAGGGCACGGTTTCGTACATGCTTGTCATCCCCGATGGCTATGGCGAAGACTTCCGTCAGGCTGCAGTGGAAGGCCGCGAACTTCCCGAGATGGAATGCATCTACAGCTATTACTCGGCGGAGGGGTCGCTTGTGGACGCCGCTCTTTCCGACTACGCGTCGTCGCTCGCTGCTTTCATGAAGGCCATGCCGGACGGCAGCGTGGAGGAGGCGATCCGCTTGGCAAAGGAGGCCTCGGACACCAACGCCGACGTGCAGATGATCCCTCGAAGCGACGTCGCCGCCTCGAGGGACCAGTTCGTGCGCTTCCTGCAGTTCGACATGTACGTCTATTTCGCAGGCGTGATAGTGTGCGTTGGGTTGATGCTGTGCAATCTCAACCGCACTGACGTGCGTAGGCGCAACTTCTCGTCGCCGGTCAGCTACATGTCGTACAGCTTGCAGACGGGGCTTGCC
>CAQLOA010000010.1:13017-21162 GCA_948829205.1 uncultured Eggerthellaceae bacterium | reverse complement strand
ATGCTGTAGCCATGCATGGGCTCGCCGCTTTGCGCCAGAAGCGTAAGGATGGTGGGCTGGGACAGCCGGCTGAGCGACTTTCCGAGCTCGGAGCATTCCTTGAGGTCCTCGTCCGACTTTGGGTGGCATCCGCTCCACATTTTCGTTCCTTCTCGCGGTGTGTGTCCATGGAGGCCGGCAGGGCGGACCTTGCGTTGCCTCTGCGACCATTCGCTTTCGAAGATTATTTCACAACCGTAACTATCGGAGGATGGAATTAGGCTCAAGGTGCGAATATTTCCGGAATCGTTCGCCAGATTGACGTGACGCCGGGCCGCCTCGGCGTCGTGATGGCGCCTTCCAGCTGGTATCATTTCCATCCAGGAAGAAAGCAAGGGGGAGCCTATGTGCGGAATCGTCGGATATGCCGGCACGCGTGATGCGGAAAGCATCCTTATCGACGGGCTGAAGCGCCTCGAGTACCGCGGATACGACTCCGCAGGGGTGGCCGTCGAGGGGCCGGGCGGCATCGAGGTGGTATGCCGCATGGGCAAGGTCGCAAGCCTCGAGGACACGCTGGCATCTTTGGACGTCGAAGGCACATGCGGCATCGGGCACACGAGGTGGGCCACCCATGGCAAGCCTTCCGAGGCGAACGCCCACCCTCACACGTCGTGCGGTGGCGGGATAGCCTTGGTTCACAACGGCATCGTCGAGAACTTCGCCGAACTGCGCGACGAGCTCGAGGCCGCCGGTCACGTGTTCCGCAGCCAGACCGACTCCGAGGTGATCGCGCACCTCGTGGAGGACGCATACCTCGAGCTTGCCGAGCACGAGGCGGAGTGCGACGCGCTGTCCGACGCGGAGGGCAAGAGGCGCCCCCATGACGAGGCGCATCGGTCGGCAGAGGGCAAGCCCAGCATCCTGCTGCAGGCCGTGCGGGCCGCGACCATGCGCCTGATTGGGTCCTACGGGCTCGCCGTCGTGTGCGAAGCCGAGCCGGGGCTGATCGTCGCCACCCGCAAGGATTCGCCACTGGTGGTCGGCATGGCCGAGGACGGCGCGTACATGGCGTCCGACATTATCGCCATGATCGACCACACGCGCGACGTCTGCATAATGGAGGACGGCGTCTTCGCCGAGCTGTCGGCGGACCGCATATCGTTCTTCGAGCCGTCGGGCGACGGTTTCGTGCAGGCGCGTCCGGAGCTTACGCACATCGACTGGGACGCCGACCTCACGGAGAAGGGCGGATACCCCGACTTCATGCTGAAGGAGATCCACGAGCAGCCGCGCGTCATAAGGGACACGCTGGCGGGGAGGCTCGTGGGAGACGAGCTCACGATAGACGAGCTTTCGCTGTCGCGCGAGGAACTGAACCTGATAGACCGCGTGTACATCATCGCCTGCGGAACCAGCTACCATGCGGGGCTCATCGCCAAGAACCTCATCGAGACGTGGGCCCAGATCCCCACCGAGGTCGAGGTGGCGAGCGAGTTCCGCTACAGGAACCCGATAATCACCCCCACGACGCTCGTCGTGGCCGTGTCGCAGTCGGGTGAGACGGCCGACACCATCGCCGCAATACGCGACGCGAGGATCAAGGGCGCCCGGGTCTTCGGCATCACGAACGTCGTCGGGTCCACGGTCGCCCGCGAGTCGGTGGGCGTCATATACACCAAGGCCAACAAGGAGATAGCGGTCGCATCCACCAAGAGCTTCCTCGGGCAGGTGGTGTCGCTGACGCTCCTTGCCATGCTGCTGGCCCAGTCGAAGGGGAAGCTTACCACGGGTCAGATCCGGCTTCTTTTCAGCGAGCTTGCGGACACCGCCGAGCAGGTGGAGGCTATCCTCGCCGACGTCTCGCAGGTGGAAGAGGCCGCGCTTGCATGCAAGGACGCCGCGAGCGCCCTGTTCGTGGGAAGGGGGATGGGCGCCGCCGTGGCGAACGAGGGCGCGCTCAAGCTCAAGGAGATAAGCTACCTGCATGCCGAGGCGTACCCCGCAGGCGAGATGAAGCACGGACCCATCGCCCTGATCGAGGACGGGTTCCCTGTCATAGCCATCGCCACGAACAGCCCGACCTACGAGAAGGTCGTGTCAAACCTGCAGGAATGCAGGGCCCGCGGCGCGCTGGTGGTCGCCATCGCGTCCGAGGGAGACTCCGAGATACGCCGCCATGCCGACCATGTGATATACGTGCCTGCGGTGCGCGACGCCTTCTCGGCGATCACGGCCAGCGTTCCCTTGCAGCTGCTTGCCCGGTCCATCGCGATCCTGCGGGGATGCGACGTCGACCAGCCACGCAACCTGGCCAAGTCGGTCACGGTCGAATAGGTCGAGCCATGGCTAGATCGAAGAAGGCACAGGCCGCAATAGACGACGCGCTTTCCATCCAGGCGCCCGCAGGGCAGGTAGGGCTCGGGGTCGACCTCGTGGAAATAGACCGCATCAGGCGCATACTTGCCCGCACCCCGCGCTTCGCGCTCCGCGTGTTCACCGAAGGCGAGGCCGCCTACTGCACCGAACGCGCCGACCCCGCCATCCACTTCGCGGCGAGGTTCGCGGCGAAGGAGGCCGCAGTCAAGGCGCTTGGCACGGGGTTTTCCGAGGGCATAGGCTTCAAGGACGTGGAAGTGGTGCGCGACTCCAAGGGCAGGCCCTCGCTGCTTCTTCACGGACGTGCCGCAGAGAAGGCCGCGCAGATGGGAGTCATCGACATGCCGCTGTCCATGTCGCACACCGAGAACGACGCCGTCGCATGCGCGATCGCCATAACCAAGGACTCCGCCGCCGTCGCCAAGAAGCGCATGGACCCTGCCGCCGAGTTGGCCAAGCAGTTCAAGGAGACCCGCAGCATGCTGGACGACCTGACCGCGGGGGGCGCGGCGGAATGAGCGTGAGGCTGAGGAAGTGCCCGAAGGGCAAGGACCTGGCGAAGCTCGTGCCCTTCCCGCGCAAGGACGCCAACAAGTACAGCCGGGGCAAGCTCGTCGTCGTCGGGGGGTCTGCAGCATACCCGGGCGCCGCGTGCCTGTCCTCGTCCGCCGCGCTTCGCATGGGCGCCGGATACGTCGAGGTCGTATGCTCTCCGGAGGCGCTTCCCATCGTGCGTGCGACGAACCCGAACGTGGTCGCCCGCTCGTGGGAGGGGTGGACGGCGTCTTCGTCGGGCCTCGGCGACGCGGACGCGCGCCATCCCGTCGCCTGCCTTGTGGGGCCTGGCCTCGAAGGCGTTCCCGAGGAGGCGCCGATGGTCCTTGACGTGCTGCGGCTCTGCCGGAATCCCGTCGTCGTGGACGGCGGCGCCATCTCGGCGCTTGCCTCCGAAGGAGGGAGGGCGGCCTCGTCGCTTCGTGCCGAGGCGGGGCTCGCCACCGTGGTCACGCCGCACCTCGGCGAGGCGGCCAGGCTCGCCGCCCCTTTCAAGGAAAAGGCGCCCAAGGGGCCTTCGGCCGAACGCAAGGAGCTTGCGCGGTTCGCGCAGAAGCTTTCCGACTGCTACGGCGCGACGGTGGTCCTGAAGGGCCCCGACACCTACATTGCTTGCACGAAGAACCCTCCTGACGGCTCCGACGACGTGGTGCACGTCATGGACTCGGGCACAGCCGCACTTGCCAAGGCCGGAACCGGCGACGTTCTTTCGGGCATGCTCGCCTCGCTTCTCGCGCAGGGGCTTCCCCCCGTCAAGGCCGCCGAGCTGGCGACGTCGCTTCATGCACGGGCGGGACGCATGGCGGCGCGGAGGCTGACCGAGGTGTCCGTGTGTGCCACCGACGTGGTCGAATGCATCGCGCAGGCCGTCGCCGATATCTGTTGATTTGAAGGAAGCCGCGCGTTGGCGGCGTGCGGGGCGTCTTCCAATCCTTCAAGTGTATAATCACGCATGAAAGTAAAAAGGCCGCCTGCATGACGCGGCCGGATGCCTTGGGAAACGCACTTTTTGTCGAACATTGTACGCACGCGACTTGATTGAAGCATGGCCAAGAAAAAGAAGAAAAAGGGCGAAAAGCTCCCATACGTGCACATAGACGTCCTCCCCGGCGAGGATGCGGCCGACCCCGACATGCCTGCCGATCTGGGCACGGAGCCGGGGAAGGGCGACGCTCCGGCCCCTCGGGCGAACGGACCCGAAGGCGCGACTTCGGGGCAGCGTCCCGGATACGAGCAGTATCCTGCCGAGGTCATATCGGCGTCCGAGTCCGGGCTGTCGAAGAAATCGCTCGACGAGGACGAAGACGACGAGGTCGTCCCCTTCGTGATACCCGTCTTCCGCAAGTCCGACATCCCCCAGGGCGCCCAGGGTGCCCAGGGGCATCCGCATGGGTTCGCAGCGGGAGCCTTCCCGCCCATAGGGCACGGTGCAAGCCCGCAGCAGCACCTTGCGCAGATACAGAACAACCTCCTGGCCCAGCATGGCATCGCGCAGCGCCAGGCAGGCGCACAGGCTCCGCGGCAGCCCATGGCGCGGCAGGCCGCCAACCAGCAAGGAGCCAACCAACCCGTCCAACCCCAGCGCTCCCAAGGCGGCGCGCCGAACGCGGGCCAGGCGCGCCAGCAGCCCGGCCCGGGAAGAGGGAACCCCCGGCAGCCGATGCGGCAGCCGTCCGCAAAGCAACCGATGGGGCGGCAGGGTGCGGTCCAGGCCGCGCAGCCCATGCAGCAGCCTGTCCGCAGCGGAATGCCCCAGAGCCCTCGGCGCCAAGGGCCTCCATCCAATGGCGCGGCCTTTGGCAACGCCCCTCAAGGCCAGCCGTCTTTGCAGGGCCAGCGCAGCAACGGGCAGGCGCGTCCGCAGTTTTCACGCCAGCCAACCGGCCGGTTCTCCCCCGTGACTGCCCAGACCCCGCACGGGATGGCGCAAGCTCAAGGAGCAGCGGGAGCCGCTCCGGGGCCGGCCAGGGGAAACGCCATGGCCGGCCAGGCGGGTTCCTCTCCGGCCTCAACGGGGGACATGAGGGCGGTTGCGGCAGCGGCGGCCGCCAGGTCTGAACAGGTGCTGATGCATTCGGCCTTCGGAGCCGTCCAGGCGAAGGCCGTCTCGCAGCAGCCTTCCTACGCCTACGGGCCAAGGCAGGTGGTCCAGCAGCCTTCGTCCCTGCAGGCCGTCCAGCAGCCCTTCGGCACCCAGATGCAAGGGGCCGCGCCGCGGCAGGCCTCTCCGGGAAGCTCAGGGTCCTTCGCACCCGTTTCGGCGCATGCTCCGCAGGCCGCCGCCCAGACGTCGTCCGCGGCGCCCTCCTCGTTCGAGCCCGACGAGGGTCCGCAAGCAGACAAGGTCGGCGAGCCCCTGCTCGATGCCAAGGCCATCGAGGACAGCCCCATGTTCGACAAGCCTCCCGTGTCAATCGAGGAGGGCATGAGGAAATCGACCTCGGGCCGCAAGGTGCGCCGTCGCGTCATCGTGACGGTCCTTGTCGTGCTGCTGCTGGCTGGCGGCGGGACCGTGGCCTACATGGCGCTTTCGCAGCAGGGCGTCGTCCCGCAGATAAGCATCGAGACCAAGACCGTCCCCGTCACGCCTCAGGGGTCGTCGTCGCAGTCCGCCTCCAGCTCGTCGGCTTCCAGCTCCGCCGGATCGTCGTCGGCCTCGTCCGGAACCGGCAGCGGCGACCTTTCGGGCACCGTTGTGTACCAGTACTCCGCTAATACGGCCAGCGGCGTGCAGTACAAGGTTGAGGAAACGGTATCATTCCAGGCCAACGGAGACTGCCAGTCGTCCACGATGAACATGACGTTCCCCGACGCCGCGTCGGCGAAGACGTTCACGGACAACCTGGCTCGAGACTACGGGTCAAGCTTCAAGCTCGACTCGCTGAACGGGGAGAACGCGGTGGTGACCATCGACAACAGCGGGCTTCACCTCAGCAGGGACGAATACGAGAACGCGCTGCGCTACAGCGTGGTCGACTTGGTCGTGCTTGGGAAGTAGCAGGGAGGCGACGTGAGCAAGACTTCCAGGAATTCGATGTCCGAGGACGAGCTGCTGTCTGCTCTCGGCTTCTCGGTCGGCGAAGAGGCCCCCAAGGACAAGAAGACCTCCGCGGCGCCTTCCGTCATCGACGGGGACGTCCTGATCGACATTCTCGCCCCGGAGAGCAAGCCGGCCAGAAGGTCTCGGGCGTCGTCCGAAAGGGAGCGGGCGCGGGAAGAGCAGGAGCGTGAGAAGAGCCTGCGTTCCAAGGAATGGAGGCGCGAGCTCGAGCAGCAGCAGATGCGGGCCGCCGCCATGGCCGAGGAGAAGGAGGCCGCCGAGCAGGCCGCTGCACGGTCGAACCCGCAGCCTTTGATTCCAAACGCCAGCGACATGCGCGACATAGAAGACGTCGCGGTCATCGCGAACGAGAAGCGCCGTGCCGCCGACGAGGTGGAGCGCAGGCGCCTTGCCATGCAGGAGCAGGTCCGTCGCCGTCAGGAAGAGGTGGCTGCCGAGGCCAAGGCGGCCGCCGAACAGGCGCGCCGCCGTGCGGAGGAGCAGGAGGCGTCCCGCCGCATGCAGCAGGACGACCGCATGCGCCGCCCGCCGTCCCCGCAGCCTTCCGTGCAGCAGCGCGTCTCCCAGACGCCGTCGCGACGCCCAAGGCCCTACAACGAGCAGGGCGCAGCCACAGCGCTGCCACAGCGCAACTCCCAGCCGCTTGGCCCCTCTGCGCAGCAGGGCCGTCCCATGGCCCAAGGCGGAAGGTCGTCCTCCCAACCCGTGCGGCCTTCGACGTCCCAGCCCTCCCGAAGCGGCCAAATCCTTCCGCGGGGCACCAGGCAGGTCGACCCTACGGCGCGCCAGCGGCCCCAGGGCTTCTCGCAGGACTTGCCCGGACAGCCTGCCGTGCAGCAGAACGCCCCCGTGCAACAGGCCCCCATCGTGCCCCCCGCGGCGCCCGAGCCTTGTCAGGCTCCAGCCCAGCAGCCCGAACGCGTAGAGCGCAAACGCCCGAAGAAGGAGCGTGCGCCAAGGTCTGACGACGACCGGATGCCGCCGCAGAGCAAGGAAAGCCCGCTCGGGGTCGTCCTCATCGTGTTGGCGGTGCTTTGCGTGCTCGTCGCCGCATCGCTGCTCACGGGGCTTTGGGACATCAGCAACCTGTAGCTTTATATCGTCGGAGACGATATAAAGCCTGGCACCGCTCGCTCCATTGAGCCAATCCAGCAAATTCGAATAAATATTATTGAATATAAAGAACTTACAGTGCCGGACGCCTTGTTCTTAGAGCAATAAAAAAGCCCGCACATGCGGGCCTTCTTCGTTTCGTATGATTCCGTCGACTAGTCGATGTCTGCGGATGCGCCGCGGGAGGCGGCGTACTTCTCGACCGTGCTGACGAAGGTGTTGTACAGATCGGGCGAGATGATGACCGTGGAGACGTCGCCGTCGGTGATCATGACCTTGACCTTCTGCTCCTTCACGACATCGATGAGCTCGGTTTCGGTCATGTTGTCGATGTCGGACTTGGTGACGATCCAATCGTTCAGGCTTTGCAGGCGCGGGAGGTTCAGCCCTTCATTCATTTAGGTGCTCCTTTTCAACGTGTTCAGTCACAAGCGTCCATGCTCGTTTCTTGGATTATTATAGACAATATTCTCGAGTTGAGAAGCAGCATGTTGGAAAAATAGAGAACGAAGGCAATCCATGGCTGACGCTGCATCGCGTATCGAGGCCCTCCGCGACGAGATCGAACGGCACACCTATCTTTACTACGCCCTTGACGCGCCGGAGATAACGGACGCGGCCTTCGACTCTCTCATGCGGGAGCTGAGGGAACTCGAGTACGAGCATCCCGAGCTGGTCACCTCCGACAGCCCCACGCAGCGCGTGGGCGGGTACGTGGGCGAGCAGTTCCGTCCCGTGACGCACCAGGAGCGAATGTATTCCCTGGACAACGCGATGGACGCAGACGAGCTCGAGAGGTGGATCGACGGCGTCGTGGCCGCAGTGGGCGACCTGCCGCCGCTGTGCTGCGAGCTGAAGATAGACGGCTCGTCGATCGCGCTGTCCTACGAGGGCGGCAGGCTCGTGCGGGCCGCGACCAGGGGCGACGGCACGACCGGCGAGGACATCACGGCCAACATGCGCGCCGTCAAGGACGTCCCGCTGCGCCTTCGGCCCGAGGCGGCGCAGGGCATGGCGGACATCGACGAGGCGATCGAGCTGCGCGGCGAGGTCTACAT
>CAQLOA010000010.1:10344-13007 GCA_948829205.1 uncultured Eggerthellaceae bacterium | reverse complement strand
GCGAGGTGTACATGCCCAAGAAGAGCTTCGACGCGCTCAATTTGGCCGCCGAGGCCGAGGGAAAGGCTCCTTTCGCCAACCCCCGCAACGCCGCGGCCGGGTCCATCCGCCAGAAGGACCCGGCGGTCACGTCCATGCGCGACCTGTCCACGTTCATATACGCCGTCGCAGACGACGGGGCGCTGCGCGTCGACTCGCAATGGGGGCTGCTTGACTGGTTGCGCACGGCGGGCTTCCATGTGAACCCCGACGTGGCGTTGTGCGCCACCAAGCAGGAGGTCTTCGACTTCTGCGCCGAATCGCTAGAGCGGCGCGGCGACCTTCCGTACGAGATAGACGGCGTCGTCGTCAAGGTGGACTCGTTTTCGACGCAGCGGCAGATGGGCTTCACGTCGCGTGCTCCCAGGTGGGCCATAGCGTACAAGTTCCCGCCCGAGGAGAAGACCACGGTCATGCACGACATAACCGTCCAGGTGGGGCGCACCGGCGTGCTTACGCCCGTCGCCGAGCTGGACCCGGTGTATGTCGCAGGGTCCACCGTCTCGCGTGCCACGCTCCACAACTCCGACGAGGTGCACAGGAAGGACGTGCGCATCGGCGACACCGTCATAGTGCGCAAGGCGGGAGACGTCATCCCCGAGGTGGTAGGCCCCATACTCGCGTTGCGTCCCGACGACGCTACGGTGTGGCAGGAGCCCAAGACGTGCCCCAGCTGCGGCATGCCCGTCGTGCGCGAGGAAGGCGAGTCGGCGCTTCGGTGCATATCCATCGAATGCCCCGCGCAGGCGCTCGAAAGGCTGCTTCACTGGGTCAGCCGCGAAGCGATGGACATCGACGGCATGGGCGAGGAGATCGTCGGTCGCCTCGTCGAGCTGGGCAGGCTTTCCGACGTGGCTGACTTCTACACGCTGACCGAGGACGAGCTGGCGAACCTCGACACCGGGCGCGTCAGCAAGGACGGAAGGCCCTTCAAGCTCGGACGCACCATCGCAACCAAGCTCGTCGCCGCCATCGAGGAATCGAAGTCCAGGGAGTTCCACCGCGTGCTGAACGGCCTGGGGATGCGGCACGTGGGGAAGAACACCGCAAAGCAGATAGTCGAGGTGTACCCGTCGATGGACGCGCTTGCGGCGGCCAGCGAGGAGGAGCTGCTGGGCGTCTACGGAATCGGCGAGAAGGTGGCGCGCGGCATATGGAAGTTCCTGCGAACCCCCGACAACGTCGACGTCATAGAGCGCCTCGGGAGGGCCGGCGTCGCAATGTCGGCCTCTCCCTCCGAGGAGGCCCCCGGCGAGAAGCCGCTCTCCGGGCTGACCTTCGTGCTGACCGGCTCGCTTTCGGGGCTTGGCATGACCCGTTCCGAGGCGTCCGAGGCCCTCGAGGCCCTAGGTGCCAAGACGTCGGGCAGCGTTTCCGCCAAGACGAGCTACGTGATAGCCGGCGAGGCTGCGGGGTCGAAGTACGACAAGGCCGTCAAGCTGGGCGTTCCCGTGCTCGACGAGGACGCGTTGAAGGACATCCTGGACACCGGGCGGCCTCCTACGATATTATCTTAGGCTCGATTGCGACTTGTGGGGATTTTCGTGAATAGGCGGCTCCTGTTCCGCGGAGGTTCCCTGGAATGGCAAAATTAGGCTATGGCTAAACGAAACGGAAACCCGCGTCAGGCCCGCTACTCGTCGGTTTCGTCCCAGCTGGACATCCGCTCCGCGCCAAGGGTGCGCACCGAGCACTCCGCCGAGTACGAGGACCTGAAGATTCCGCCGGCGGACACGAGCGCCTATTCGCGCATAACGGCCGAGTCCTACCTCGAGTCGGACGCTGTGCGGGGGCTTCACAGGCGCAGGAAGCGCAACAAGGTGCTCACGGTGCTCGCCGTCTCGCTTCTTTCCGTGCTGCTCGTCGCCGGCGGCGTGGCGTTCGCCTACATGAACAACATCTCCCGAAGCCTCTCCGACGGCCTGGATTCCTCGCTGTTCGACGCGCTCATGCCCGTCGATGCCCCCGAGGACCCGTTCTACGTGCTGCTGCTTGGCGTCGACGGGTCCGAGGCGCGCGACGCCGACGACTACTTCGCCGGGACGTTCAGAAGCGACACGATGATGCTGGCCCGCATCGACCCCAAGGGCAAGAAGGCCTCCATCATCTCCATCCCCCGCGACACCAAGGTCGACCTTGGCGAGTACGGCGAGGACAAGATCAACTCGGCGCATGCGTTCGGCGGCCCGTCGCTGGCCGTGAAGGCCGTGTCCGAGCTGGCGGGCGTGCCGATATCCCACTACGCCGAGATCAACCTCGACGGCTTCTCCAGGGTGGTTGACGCCCTCGGCGGCATCGAGGTCAACGTCCCCATCGAGATAGACGACGACGAAGCCGGCGGCCACCTGCTGCCGGGAGTGCAGACCCTCAACGGGTCCGACGCGCTCATCCTGGTGCGGTCGAGGCACGCCTACGACGACTACGGCAGCGGCGACCTGTACCGTGCGGCAAACCAGCGCCTCGTCCTTTCGGCCATAGCCCAGAAGCTTCTCGCTTCCGACGCCCTCACCATCGCCACGACCATGCAGTCCCTGGCCGACTGCGTGCTGACCGACATGGGGGTCGATTCCGTCGTGGGAATCGCGCAAAGCATGCGCGGCATCGACGCCTCGACCGACATCTAC
>CAQLOA010000010.1:1194-10334 GCA_948829205.1 uncultured Eggerthellaceae bacterium | reverse complement strand
CATCTACACCGCCGTGGTGCCCACCACGTCCGAATACGAGGACGACGTGTGGTACGAGGTCGTGGACGAGGACGAGTGGAGGGCCATGATGAAGCGCGTGGACGCAGGGCTTCCCCCCACCGCCGAAGACCAGGTCGACGACCTCACCGGCACCGTCATCGCCTCGGCGGGCACGGGAGCGCTGGGGTCGGGCTACAACGTCGACCGCACGGCCACGCTGAGGATCCGCAACGGCAGCGGCACCGACGGGGTGTGCGCCGACGCGCAAAGCGTGCTCGAGTCGATGGGGTACAAGAACTTCGACCTGGGGAACGCCGACAGCTTCGACTACGACAAGACCATAGTCGTGTACAAGGATCCCAATTACGAGAACTATGCCAACCAGATAGTCGAGGCCTTCGGGCTGGGAAAGGCCGTCGAGGACGACGGCGACTACCTGTTCGACTCCGACTTCCTCATCATCATAGGCTCCGACTGGCAGATCTAGCTGGCGTGTCGAAAGCGAACGTCCCCTGTCACGTCCGCTCCTTGACCGGAAAATGGGCGCATGCAGCAAAATACGTTATTGACGCGAGCGCGGCGCATTGGTAAAGTTCATCGTTGCGTTTACTTTCAGCCAAGGAGTTCATTCATGTACGCAATAGTGAAAACAGGCGGCAAGCAGTACAAGGTCGCACCAGGTGACAAGCTCAACGTCGAGAAGCTTCCGGGCGAGGCCGGCGACAAGGTCGCGCTCGACGCGATCTGCATCGTCGACGGCAAGAAGGTCGAGGCCGACCCGTCCAAGGCGTCCGGCACGAAGGTCGAGGCCGTCATCCTCGAGCAGTTCCGCGACAAGAAGGTCCTCGTCTTCAAGTTCAAGAAGCGCAAGAACTACAAGAGGCTCCAGGGCCACAGGCAGGACCTCACCCGAATCCAGATAACTTCCGTCGGCTCCGAGAAGTTCGCAGAGCCGGCCGCCAAGAAGACGAAGAAGGCAGCAACCAAGAAGAAGGCCGACGACGCCAAGGGCGCCGAGGCCGAGGATGCCGCCGCCGAGAAAGCATCGGAGGAATAGCAGATGGCTCACAAGAAAGGCCTGGGCTCCACCCGTAACGGCCGCGACTCCCACGCGCAGCGACTTGGCGTCAAGATGTTCGGCGGCCAGGCCGTGAAGACCGGCAACGTGATCGTCCGCCAGCGCGGAACGCATTTCCATCCCGGCGAGAACGTCGGCCGTGGAAGCGACGACACGCTCTTCGCCCTGTGCGACGGCACGCTCAAGTTCACCAAGGGCCAGAAGAGGATGATCCACGTCATTCCAAACGAAGCCTAAGCGCTTCACACCCGAGCATGACCGAAGCCCTCTGTATCTCTTACAGGGGGCTTTTTTTGGCAAGAAGGCAGTTTTGTTCGTAGACAAGGTCCACATATTCGTACGCGGCGGCGACGGCGGCGCCGGATGCATGTCGTTCAGGCGCGAGGCGCACGTTCCCAAGGGCGGTCCCGACGGCGGCGACGGCGGCCATGGCGGCGACGTCGTGCTCAAGGCCGACGCCTCGGTGTCGTCGCTCGTCGACTACAGGTTCAAGCATCACTTCAAGGCCGAGCGGGGAACCCATGGCAAGGGCTCGAAGATGCACGGCGCCCGCGGCGAGGACTTGGTGCTTCGCGTCCCCGTCGGCACCGTTGTCCGCGAGTACGACGAAGGCTCCAAGCAGCCCGGCGAGCTGATCGCCGACCTTGCCCGCGACGGCGAGACCATAACCGTGGCCGACGGCGGGATGGGAGGCCGTGGCAACACGCACTTCGTCACCTCCACCAGGCGCGCCCCTGCCTTCGCCGAGCTTGGCGAGCCGGCCCAGGAGTGCTGGATCGAGCTGGAGATGAAGCTTCTGGCCGATGCGGCCCTGGTGGGAATGCCGTCCGCAGGGAAGTCGTCGCTGATATCCAGGATGAGCGCCGCCAAGCCCAAGATCGCCGACTACCCGTTCACCACGCTCGTGCCGAACCTGGGCGTCGCCGTCAGCGGAGACGACAGCTTCGTCATAGCCGACGTCCCCGGGCTCATAGAAGGCGCGCACGAGGGCCGAGGCCTGGGGCATGAGTTCCTGCGCCACATCGAGAGGACGGCCGTCATCGTGCAGGTGGTCGACCTCACGGGGGACTACGAGGGACGCGACCCGCTGGAAGACTACGAGACCATAAAGACCGAGCTTGGGATGTACGCCAGCGAACTGATGGACCGCCCCAGGATAGTCGTGGCGAACAAGGCCGACTCTCCCGGCACCGACGAGGCGTTCGAGCGGCTTGCCGCCAGGGTGCGCGAGGACTCCGTGGCCGCAGCGGGAGGGGACGAGTACGCAGCCAGCCCCATCGACCCGAAGCTTTACAAGACCAGCGCGCTTACGGGGGCAGGCGTCGACGCCCTGAAGGGCGCCATCGCGACGAAGGTGCGCGAACTTCGCGAGAAGGCGCGCGACGAGGAGGCCTCCGAGGTCCAGTACGGGCAGGTGTGGCAGCTTAGGCGCGACAGGAAGGCCGCGGCGTTCGAGGTCTTCGAGGAGGAGCCTGGCGCATTCCGCGTAAGCGGGCGCCAGGTGGAGCGCATGGTCGTGCAGACCGACTGGGAGAACGAGGAGGCGCTGCTGTTCCTGCAGCACCGCCTGAGGCGCATAGGCGTGGAAGATGCCCTGCGCGACGCGGGCGCCAGGAACGGCGACGAGATCAGGATATCCGGTCGGGCGTTCGATTACGAGTCGGTCGACGACGACGAAGACGTGTACAGGGAGCTTGACATCTGATGGACCGCACACCCGAGAGAAGGAGGCTGGTCGTCAAGGTAGGGTCTTCGACGCTCACCACCTCCGACAGCTCTATAGACCATGCCTACATGGACGACCTTGCCAGCCAGCTGGCCGAGCTGAGGAACGAGGGATGGCAGGTCGTGCTCGTGTCTTCCGGAGCCATAGCCTGCGGCCTTGGAAGGCTGGGGATAAGCGTCCGGCCCTCCGACATGCCGACGCTGCAGGCGGCGGCCTCGGTGGGTCAAAGCGAGCTCGTGGGCGCCTATGCCGAGTCTTTCCAGCGGCACGGCGTCGTCACGTCGCTGGTGCTGCTAACCAGGCGCGACACCGCCGACCGCGAGTCCTACCTCCATGCCCGCGACACGTTCGACAGGCTTCTGGACATGGGCGTCGTTCCGGTGGTCAACGAGAACGACACCGTCTCGGTCGAGCAGATCCGCTTCGGCGACAACGACAGCCTGGCCGCGCTGGTGGCCTGCCTGACCGACGCAACGCTGCTGGTGGTGGCGTCCGACATCGACGGGCTCTACGACGCGAACCCCGCGAAGAGCGCCCATGCGAACCTCATCCCCGAGGTGGCGTCCATCGACCCGGGCGTGATCGCGGTGGCGGGCGGCACGGGAAGCGTCGCCGGATCGGGGGGCATGCTCACCAAGGTGCGGGCCGCGCGCGTGATGATGGCCGCGGGGATCCCGATGGCCATAGTGAACGGCAAGCGCCCCGGCGCGATCGTGGACACGGCGAACGGGCGCTGCCCCGGCACCGTGTTCGCCTGCAGCGAGAGGCCTCATTCCATAACCCCCAAGAAGCTGTGGCTTGCCCTTGGCGACAGCTCGCGGGGAAGCCAGGTGGTGGACGACGGGGCGAAGAGCGCGCTGCTCAGGCGCGGAAGCTCGCTTCTGGCCGTGGGGGTAAGCGACGTGAAGGGCGCCTTCGACGAGGGCGACATCGTCGACATCGAGGACGGGGACGGCTTCGTCATAGCGCGCGGCAAGGTGTCCTCGGGAAGCGACGAGATAAGCCTGGCCAAGGGCAGGACCAGCGAGGAGCTGGCCTCGAACAGGTTGCTTTCCTACCTTGCGGAGAAGCCCGTCGTGCACCGCGACGACCTGATAGTGTTCGAGTGACGGGCGGAGTGCGCCCGAACGGATTGCGACGAGGAGATGCTCGGATGACGGACGGACTTGAGCTTGAGATAGGGGCCTTGGCGGCA
Organism: uncultured Eggerthellaceae bacterium; assembly: GCA_948829205.1. Taxonomy (GTDB): domain Bacteria; phylum Actinomycetota; class Coriobacteriia; order Coriobacteriales; family Eggerthellaceae; genus MGBC163016. Next base: position 6,335 of record CAQLOA010000010.1, on the reverse strand, counting down.
TCGGCCAAGCAGGCCTCGGCCGAGCTGGCCATGAAGGGCGAAGACGAACGCAACGCGGCGTTGCAGGCGATGGCGGACGCCCTGAGGGACAACAGCGGCGCCATACTCGAGGCAAACGCCTGCGACATGTCGAGGGCGAGGGAGGCCGGCACCAAGGACTCGCTGCTGGACCGCCTGATGCTGGACGAGGGGCGCATCGAGGCCATGGCCTCGGCCCTGGAGGACCTCGTCGCGCTCCCAGACCCGGTCGGCGTCGTGCAGATGGACAGGGAGATGTACAACGGAATCAGGCTCGAGCGCGTGTCGGTGCCATTGGGCGTCGTCGCGATGGTGTACGAGGCTCGCCCCAACGTGACCGCCGACGCCGCGGGCATCTGCATCAAGTCCGGCAACGCCTGCGTCCTCAGGGGCGGGAGCATGGCCGCCGGGTCGAACGAGGCCATCGCGGGCGTGTTGGCCGAAGCTGCGACGCGCGCGGGGATGCCCGAGAACTCCATCTGCTGCGTGTCGACCACCGACCGCCGCGCGACCGACGTGCTGATGTCCCTTCGAGGCGTGGTCGACGTGCTGATCCCGCGCGGAGGGGCCGGGCTGATCTCGCACTGCGTCGAGGCGTCGAAGGTCCCCGTCATCGAGACCGGCACGGGGAACTGCCACGTCTACCTGCATGAGAGTTGCGACAAGGACAAGGCGGTGGCGATAGTCGAGAACGCCAAGTGCCGGCGCTACGGCGTGTGCAACGCGGCCGAAACGCTGCTGGTCGACGAGTCCGTGGCCGCCGACGTGCTGCCGGACGTTCTGTCGGCGCTGGCTTCGCACGGCGTCGTGATGCACGTCGACGACATGGCCATGCGCATCGCGGCCGATGCCGGGGTCGACGCGGAGCTGCTCGTTGCCGCCGAGGCGCACGACTGGGCCACGGAGTACCTTGCTCCCGAGATCGCCGTAAGGTGCGTGGGCGGCGTGCGCGAGGCCGTCGACCACGTGAACAAGTACGGCACCAAGCACTCCGAGGCCATCGTGGCCGAGGACGCGCAGGCCGCCGACCTGTTCTGCAAGGCGGTCGACGCGGCGGCGGTCTACGTGAACGCTTCCACGGCCTTCACCGACGGCGGGCAGTTCGGGCTGGGCGCCGAGATAGGCATATCCACGCAGAAGATACACGCACGCGGGCCTTTCGCCCTGGACGCCCTCACGTCGTACAAGTACGTGCTGCACGGCGACGGGCAGACAAGGGCGTAGATGGAAAGAGCTACCGACCAAGCGGCGGGCAACCTGGAAGGCGCGAGGCCCGTGCTGGGGCGCGACGACCCCCTGCAGAAGGTGGTGCGCATGGCCGAGGTCTACGGTTGCGCCAGGCTTGGCGTGATGGGCGGGACCTTCGACCCCGTGCACGTGGGCCATCTGGCCTGCGCCGAGATGGCGCGCGACGCCTGCGGGCTGGACGAGGTGCAGTTCATGGTCGCCCCACGCCCATGGATGAAGGGCGGCCGGGACATCGTGGACGTGGAGGCCCGCATCGACATGTGCCGCCTTGCCGTAGAGGGCAACCCAGCGTTTTCGGTGAGCACGCTGGAGGCCGGCAGGGAGGGGAAGACCTACACGTCCGACACGTTGCGCGAGCTCCGCGCCATGCTCCCCGACGAGGTGCAGCTGTTCTTCATCATCGGCGCCGACACCTTGTCAACCCTTCCCGGATGGCACGAGCAGGAACAGCTTGCCCGGCTTGCCACATTCGTGTGCGTGGCCAGGCCGGGACGCGAGGACAGCGCCGCCCTGCTTGCCGCGGCAAGGGCGAAGGGGTTCGACGTGGAATGGGTGGACGCCCCGCTGCTCGACATATCGTCGAGCGACGTGCGGCGACGCGTGCGCGAGGGCGACACGGTGCGGTACCTAGTCCCCGACGCGGTGAGGGACTACATCGAGCGGCATGGGATATATGGAGGCGGAGAACGTGGCTGACCCTTTGAGCGACGAATTCCACGACGAGATGCTCGCCGAGTCGAAGGACAGGGTGAGCCCGAAGCGCCTGAGGCACATACTCGGCGTGTCGGACACCGCAGCCATGCTGGCGCGCGTCTACGGGTGCGACGAGCGCAAGGCGCGGCTCGCTGGGCTGCTTCACGACTGGGACAAGGGCCTCGACGACGACCAGATCCGCCAGCGCGTGCGCGAGCTGGGCATTGAGCAGCAGGTTGGGCCATGGGTGGTGGAGAACATGCCTCAGGTCCTGCACGGCCCTACGGCTTCGGTTGCGCTCGCACGCGAGCATCCCGGCATTCCGGACGACGTTATCCAGGCGATCTACAGGCACACCACGGGCGCCCTTGACATGAGCGACCTGGACAAGGTGATATACGTGGCCGACGCCATCGAGCCGGGCAGGAACTTCGACGGGTTGGAGGGGCTGCAGGACGACGTCGGGCGCGTGACGCTCGACGAGCTGTTCTTCGAGGTGTACAAGTTCTGGACTTTGGCCCTGGTGAGGAACAATCGCGTCCTGCACCCTGATACCATACCTGTATGGAACGCATACGCCGCTTCCCGGCCGAAGCCTGGGAAGCACGGGAAGAGGAAACGAGAAGGCGGTAGGAATGACTGACACGCTTCAGACTTCGCGCGCGGCAGCGCTGACCGCGGCCAGGGCGGCCGACGGAAAGAAGGCGACCGACATCATGGTGCAGGAGGTGCACGATCTCATAGGCGTCACCGACTACTTCGTGATAGCCACCGCGTCCAACCCGCGCCAGGTCGACGCGATCGTCGACGCCGTCGAGGACGACCTTCGCGAGAAGAGCGGCCTCAAGCCGCTCGCCCGCGAGATGTCCAACGACGGGTCGTGGTCGCTTCTGGACTACGGGTGCATCGTGGTGCACGTCTTCCAGCCGGAGGCACGCGACTACTACATGCTAGAGCAGCTCTGGAACGACGCGCCCGTCATCGACCTCGCCTCCGAGGAAGGCTTCGAGAACCTGGAGTACTCCGACCGCATCGCCAGGCTCATCGAGGAGGCGGCCGTCCCTGCGCCTGCCGCTTCCGCTGGCCCCTCCGAATAGACTTTATTCGGGCCTCGGCGAACAGTTCCGCGCGTTCGGACGCACGGAAGCGCCGGCTTCCGGCGCGCGCGGCCCTTGCATCCTGCGGCATCCGTGCATAGCATTCTTCGAACTTCGAGGAATCAAGAAGACGGGAGGCCGCGATGCCTACGTTCATCGAGAAATGCTGCTGCAGGGGGAGCCGCCCGCCGAAGGTGGTAGGGTTGCGGCACAACCTGAGGCCCGGAATCACGGGCGCCCTTCTGCGGGATCGGCACGTGGCCCGGTTCCTGGTGGCGCCGAAGGGCTACGGCAAGAGCACCTGCGCCTACGAGTACGCGCAGGTGGTGTTCGGGTTCAAGGGCGTGTTCTGGGTAAGGTGCGACTCGCCATGCTTCATCCGCGACCTCGACGACTCCACGCTGCTTGGGCAGGTGCATAAGGCCGACCCCGACGCCAAGCTTGTGGTGTTCGACGACCTTCCCCAGCTTGATGCCGACAGGGCCGACGCGTTCGAAGAGGTCCTCGGCTCGCTTCTGGACTCCGGATGCGAGGCCATCGTCACGTGCGCGCCCTCGGGCGACGTCGTGTCCGCGCGGTTCCTCGACAAGACGTCGATCGACGGCTTCGGGCTGCTGCTCGGAGACGACGAGGTCGAGATGGAAAGCCTGCGCGGCAACCTCCCGAAGGACGAGGCTGCAGGACTTGCCCCCGCCAGGCGTGCGGCGTGCCTGGTTTGGGACGAGAAGGGCGTCGAGCGCCTGCTGCGCGGAATCCCCGAGGAGGAGCTCCCCAGCGAGCTCGAGCTGCTGATGTTCTGCATCCTCGCAGTCGGCGAAGGCGACCTGTCCGACCTTGGCGAGTTCGTAGGGGACGCCATGGCGCACGAGGATGCGGCCTACCTCGCCTCGATGTACCCTTACCTTGGAATCGACATGGATGCGGGAACGTTCTGCAGCGTCGAGGCGCCCCTTGCCGACCTTGCAGCCCTTTCGAAGATGTCGCTGTCGTCGCTTGCCAAGCCATCGCTGCAGGAGGACAAGGAGGCCCTCTGCTTCGCGGTGGCCGACATGCTGTGGCGCAAGGGCAACGCCCGGCGAGCGGCAGGGCTGCTGCAGTCGTTTGCGGGAAAGGCATCGGCCTCCAAGTGGGTGGCACGGCGGGGATGGTCCCTTCTGGCCGAGTGCGAGGCGCTTCCCGTCGCGGGCATGACCGAGGGTGCGAGGGGATGCGAAGGCGCGGGGCTCTCCGGCCTTCTTGCGAAAAGGGCATGGGCGTGCGCGATGCTTGGCGACTTCGACGAGGCCGCCAAGGCCGCCTGCCGCGTGCTCAAGTCCTCCGGGGCCACCTGGCACGAGACCGTGGCGGCGGCTGCGTGCCCCCTTTCCGCCGAAGGGCCCGGCGACGGCGTGGCGGCGCATCTGCAAAGGGCCGCCGTGCTCCGGGACTCATGCCCCGACGCCGCATCCGGCGACGACGAGGGGTGCGGGATGCTCGGCTGGGCCGTGCTCGCCGACCTGGAGCTTGCCAGGGCCGAAGGGGCCGAGCCTTACGTCAAGGCGTTCTGCGACGCCGTACGCCCGGATGATGCGGCAGCGGCACCCGACGGCGACACGAGGGCGGCGATTCTGGCCTCGGGGGCTTGGTTCGTCGAGGAACGTGCCGCGTCCGCGCGCCGGGACGGGACTTCGCCGGAAGGCGCGGACGCACCCTGCGGCCTCGTCTCCGTGGCCTCGGGACTTCTTCGCCTCCTCGAGGCGCGAAGGCGCCCAGACTGCATGCTTTGGGCCGAATGCGCCGCCACGAACGCGCTTCAGACCGCTTGCGAGCTGTGGCCGTACGCGTTCGACGACGTTCCGTCCGCCAGGACGGTGGCTGCGTCCAGGGCCAAGGCGATGTCGCTGCTGTCCCAGTCTTCCGAGCACCGCAAGGGAGGCGCCGAGCTCGAGGCACGCAAAGGGGAGTTCGAGCTCACCCACGAGAACTCGTTCAGGTCGGCGGCGCAGCCCGCGTCGAAGGTCGCGGCGCTAAGGGTGACGACGCCGTCGCTGGTGCTGTCCCTGTTCGGCGGCTTCGAGGCATGGATAGGCTCCGACCGTTCCGAAT
>CAQLOA010000010.1:0-1184 GCA_948829205.1 uncultured Eggerthellaceae bacterium | reverse complement strand
CCGGCAGATCAGGAGGAAGAACGCGAAGATAGCGCTGGCGTTTTTGGCGATGAACCATGGCCGCGAGGTCACCAAGGAGAAGCTGGCGCTGTCCATCTGGCCCAACGCCGACCCCGAGGCCGCCCGCCAGAACCTGTACGTGGTATGGGCCTACCTGAAGAAGGAGCTCCGCGTAGGCGGGTCGTGTCCGTACCTCGTCAGCACGCAGTCGGGATACAAGCTCGACTCGCGCTACGTGACCACCGACGTCGAGGCGTTCGACGACCTTTGCAAGGGTCTGCTTTTCGGGAGCAACGACAAGGACGTATGGGAGGACCTCTACGAGAAGGTCAGCTGCGATTTCGGCGAGGACCTGCTGCCCGAAGTGGCTGGCAACGAGCACGTCGAATCCATGCGGGCCCGCTACCGAACCCAGCTGGTGGACGGCCTGGTGGAGGCGGCGTCGCGCATGGGGCAGGAAGGGGAGAGCCGGGGCGCCATCTGGTTCGCAAGGGAGGCATTGCGCCGCGACGGGTCGCGCGAGGACGCCTACATCGCGATGATGGAGGCGCAGATCGCGTCGAACCAGCGGGCGGCTGCGTTGGACACGTACTTCGAGTGCAGGCGCTTCCTGAGCGAGCATCTGGGAATCGACCCCTCCAGGCGCGTCGTCGAGCTGTACCGGTCCGTCATCGAGACCGAGGAGGACTTCTAAGCGGCGAAGAGCGCGCCATGCCCGTATGGCTTCTTTGTATGTGCGCGCATATGGCAACTGCCGTGTATTAGAATGTCATCTATTACATTCCAGAACGAAAGACAGGCGCTAGATGGGACTCCTATCCAAGATCCTCTCTGCCGGAGAAGGCAAGCAGCTCAAGAAATACCAGGGCAAGGTCGACCAGATCAACGCGCTCGAGCCGAAGATGCAGGCCATGAGCGACGAGGAGCTCGGGGGCATTACCGAGCGCTTCCGCGAGAGGTACGCCGCGGGCGAGACGTTGGACGACCTGCTGCCCGAGGCGTTCGCCGCGGTGCGCGAGGCCAGCGTGCGCACCATAGGGCTTCGCCACTTCGACGTGCAGCTGATAGGCGGCATGGCGCTGAACGCCGGCGAGATAGCCGAGATGAAGACAGGCGAAGGCAAGACGCTGGTGTCCACGCTCGCAGGTTACCTGAACGCGATACCCGGCCACAACGTCCACATC
>CAQLOA010000009.1:18154-21400 GCA_948829205.1 uncultured Eggerthellaceae bacterium | reverse complement strand
CCTACAGGGTCACGAGTTCGTACTTGCGGCTGCCCAGCCCGTGCTTCTCGGCCGCCTCCAGCAGAAGCAGGCCGTTGCGGCTCTCGATGCGCTCCACCATCGCGTCCTTGCCGGGGTCGTCGGAGGCGTAGACCGCATCGATGCAAGCCTGGTCGACGGCCACCGGGTCCGTCGAGGCGAAGATGCCGATGTCGGCCATGGCCGGAGCCTCGGGGTCGGCCACACAGTCGCAGTCGACGGACAGGTTGTTGGCGATGTTGACGTAGACGATGTTTTCGCGGCCCATGTAGTCCATCACTGACTGGTCGGCGTCGGCCATCGAGCGGATGAACGAGTCGTGGTCGCCGTTCATCAGGTCGTCGAACGTGCCGTCTGCCTCTCCCGACGTGTGAATCTTCATCTTCCCGCGGGACGAGGCCACGCCGATGGACATGTTCTTGAGAGCACCGCCGAAGCCGCCCATCGGGTGTCCCTTGAAGTGCGACAGCATCAGCATGGACGAGTACTCGGCCAGGTGTGCGCCGACGATGTTGAAGTCAAGATGGAACCCGTCCTTGACCGCAAGGGTCATCTCGCCCGCCTCGTCCATGAGGTCGCACGGGGCAATGTCGGTGAACCCATGGTCTTCGAACGTCTTCCAGTGGGCCTCGGTGGTGTCGCGCTTGCCCGGATAGGCCGTGTTGCATTCGACGATGGTGCCATCGACCGACTTCACGAGGCCTTCGATCAGAGACGGCTGAAGATAGTGCTTGTTGCCAGGCTCGCCGGTCGATATCTTCACGGCACACCTGGGCTTGAGCGCGGCCCCAAGGGCGTCGAAGGCCCTCTGAAGCGCATCGGGGTTGATATCCTTTGTGAAATACACCTTGGGTTCTGCCATGACGTCGCCTTTCCGCGTAGATGGCCGGGTCCTTTGCCTTGATTATACAAGTAAAGCAGAATACGTCCTTGCGACTGGGTTGCAAGTCCTGTATTATTCATTAACGCTGCACGTCGCAAGGCGTGCGCATGCGAGTGCGGGTGTGGCGGAATTGGCAGACGCGCATGGTTCAGGTCCATGTGAGCTTCGGCTCATGAAGGTTCAAGTCCTTTCACCCGCACCACTCTTCGATGAAGGAAGCCGGCCGACGCGCCGGCTTTTCGTTTGCAGCGATATCTCCGGACAAACGCCTTGCTGATTCGTCGAAGCTCGCGTAGCATGACGATCGATGCCAACTTTTCGCGCCTTCGTGGACAAAAATTGCGGAAATCTGCGTCTTGTCGCCTGCTCCAAATATGCATTGGAGCAACTGCGGAGAATCAAAACGTCTCTACCTGCGGTTTCTTGGAATCGCGCTTTTCTCTGGCTGCGAGTCCTGACCACCAATGCCCTATGAGACGCAGATTTCCGCAATTTTTGTCCACGAGGACGCGAAAAACGTGCAACGATCCCCAAACAGAGGTCATGGAAGGCCGCGGCGTCTAGCAACGCTACGGCCGCCAAGGCCGCCGTAGCGTCAAAGCTTGTCCTCCAGGTCCATCTGCATCATGAACACGTTGTCGCGCATGCGGCCGGCCTCCTGGCGGCTGATGCGGTCGTCCTCGTAAGCCTTCTGTATCTGCTCCAGCTCGATCTGATACGCCAGGCGCAGGATGTCGTCGCTCTCGTCGGCAATCTTGAACGACGTCGTAAGCGACCGCGTCGATCCCTTCAAAAGCGAGATGCGCTGCTCGTAGCCAAGAAGCAGGTTGCTTGCATCCTCGGTGCGCACGTCGTCTCCTGCGACGAGGCTCCGAAGGATATCCGCCGCCCATTCGGCCGTCTGCTGCTGCAGGTACCGCATCTCCTCGCGGCGACTGGATTCCTTCGTGGGGCCTTCGAGGAAGCTGGATACGGCGTGTCTGGCCTGAGTGAAAGCAAGCCTGATGCCAACCAGCACCCTGCGTGGAAGATTGTGGTCCTTGCCGTGGCTCGACAGCGTCTCCATACGCTCCAAACGCCTCAGCCAATCGTATCCGACGTCCCGAGAGACCAGGCCTTCCTCGATCATCACGAGCGTGCGCTCCTGTTCCCACTGAAGCGAGAGGGTGCGCAGATTCGAATCGGGGCCGTCGTCCACGTCCATGTGCTCCTTCGTGTTCGACAACCTGTCCTGGTATGCCTTGATGACGTTGCGGGTCGCGCGGCGGTTAATGGGGGTCTGCTGTGCCGTCAGCTCCTCTATGACGTTGCGCAGGATGTCGCTGAGCACCTCGTAGTAATTCTGCTTAGCCTCGAGCTCCGTCTGCTTGCGCTCGCGCTTGGGGCTTACCAGGGGCACGACGAAGTTCGCTATCAGCAGCGTGCAGAGTATGACCCCGCACCCGAGGAAGATTATGAGCGACCGCTGAGGGAAGACCTGCCCCGTCGACACGAAGAACGGGATCGTGAACAGGATGGACAGCGTGATAGTGCCCTTCGACCCGCAAAGGGTCACAAGCAGCGCATTCCTTGCGTCGGAGCCCTTGAGCTGGCGCTTCTCCCCCTTCTTCACGTGCACGGCCTCCATGGCGAAGCACCAGAGGAACCGCACGCCCATAAGGACGAGCGTAATCATAACTACCCAAAGCACGAGCATGACGTTGTCGATGTCGGGGCTTTCCCACGAGTAGAACATGGCGGTAGGAATCTGCGTGCCGAGCATGACGAACACGATGCCGTTGAGCGCGAAGGCAAGCACCTGCCACACGCTGGACGAGACTATGTTCATATGCGCGATCGACGGGCTGACGGTGCGTGGCGCTATCACGTTCACCAGGCCCGCGACAACCACGGCGATGATGCCGCTGACATGCAGCGCGTTGGATGCCAGGTACACGACGAACGGGATGCACACCTCGAACAGCACATGGAAGGTGGTGCTCTCTATGCCGAGGTCGCGGATCCATCTCAGGGCGAAGTTCGCGACGTATCCGCAGGCCAGCCCGAACAGCAGGCCGCCCACGAACTCGAAGACGAAGGCAAGCCCGGCGTCGAGCAGCGAGAAGACGCCCGTGGTTGCAGCAGCCAGCGCGAACTGGAACGACACGATGCCCGAGGCGTCGTTCAGCAGCAGCTCGCCCTTCAGTATCCCCCACTGCCTCTGCGGAAGCGTGACCTGCTTCGAAAGAGACGTCACGGCGACGGCGTCGGTGGGGCCCAAGGCGGCGCCCAGCGCGAATGCCGCCGCGAGCGAGATGGACGGGATGACGGCGTTCACCACGAAGCCGATGGCAAGCGTGCTGACC
>CAQLOA010000009.1:6609-18144 GCA_948829205.1 uncultured Eggerthellaceae bacterium | reverse complement strand
GCCAGAGCAGAGCCTTGTCCGCATCCTTGGCCTCAAGGTAGAGCAAGGGGGCTATGAACAGCACGAGGAAGAGGTCGGGGTCGAGGTTGACGTCGACCGCACGCCCGGCGAACACCGCGATGACGGCGCCCATCACCACCTGTATCAGAGGAAGCGATACCCTTGGGACGATCTGGTCGATGACCGCCGAGACCAGCACCGCGATGGCGAGCCAGAGGACGAGGGTCAGGGTGCCCAAGCACGGCCTCCTTTCGTTTCGCTTTCCCCTACCCTACCAGACTTCGCCGCCGATAGGCGCGAGGCTGCCGCATAAGGGCAGAGGGGCAACGAAGCCGCGTGCGGACGTGGATGCCCGGCAAGGTCGTCAGGCAAGCCTGTCGCGTATAGAACCGGCGATGCCTTCGGCGTCCAACCCTAGGTCGTGAAGCAGGAGCTCGCTTTTGCCCTGGAGGACGAAGGCGTCGGGAATCCCCAGCACGAGGGCCGGCGTCCGCGCGCCGGAGCGCGACAGGACCTCGAGCACGCCCTCGCCGACGCCGCCCGACATGACGCCTTCCTCCACGGTGACGACCAGCCTTGTGGAGGCCGCCTGCAGGATGGCCTCCTCGTCGAGGGGCTTGGCCCAAGTCATGTCGACGACCCGTACGGACATGCCTTCCTCGGAAAGCATCCGCGCCGCGGATAGCGATCGGCTCACCATTCGGCCGAAGGCGAGGATTGCGACGTCGGCCCCGTCCTTCAGCGTCCTGGACTTCCCCACTTCGAGGAACTCCGGCTCGGCCGATCCGTCGTACGTGTCATGTTCGGCGCTTCCGCGGGGATACCTGATCGCCACAGGTCCGCTGAGGCGGAAGGCCGTGTGAACCGCATCGGAAAGCAGCTGCTCGCTTGAGGGCACGATCACCTTCATGTTGGGAAGCATTCGCAGGTACACCAGGTCGAACACGCCGTGGTGGGTGGGCCCGTCGTCCCCGACCAGGCCTGCCCGGTCGAGCGCGAAAACGACGTCGAGATTGGGCAGGGCGACGTCGACGGTCATCTGGTCTATAGCGCGCTGCATGAACGTCGAGTAGATGGCGACCACTGGCTTCTTCCCCGCGATCGCCAGGCCTGACGCCATGGCGACGGCCTGCTCTTCCGCTATTCCGACGTCGACGAAACGCTCGGGGAAGCAAGACCTGAAGCTCTTCAGGCCGGTGCCGCCCTCCATCGCGGCCGTGATGGCGACTATGCGCGGGTCGCGCCCGGCCTCGCGCACCAGCGCCTCGCTGAACACCTGCGTGGCGGTCTTGGCGGGGCCGCCCTGGGATATCGGCTCGCCGGTAGCAGGGTCGTAGGGGCCGACGCCGTGGAAACGTTCGGCCTGCTCCTCGGCCGGCCCGTAGCCTGCACCCTTCTTCGTGACGGCATGGATCAGGACCGGGCCGTCCATCGGGAGGACCAGCTCGAGCATCTCGCGCATGACGCCGATGTCGTTCCCATCGATGGGAGGCGTGCACACTATGCCAAGCTGCTCGTAGATCATCGACTGGGGGATGATCATCTGCTTCATGGACTCCTTGGCGCGCTTACCGAACTCGACGAACGCGTTGCCGGTGCGCCCGCCCGACTCGAGCATTCCCTGAAGCTGCTCGCGTGCGTCGCGGTACTGCGACGTGGCGCGTATGTTGCCGAGGTGCTTCATCAGCGCGCCCACGTTGCGCGAGATGGACATCTCGTTGTCGTTCAGGACTATGACCATGGGAAGCTGCTGGCTTCCGATGTAGTTGAGCGCCTCGAAGGCCATCCCTCCGGCAAGGGCGGCGTCGCCTATCACCACGACGATCTTCTCGTCGGTCCCGTTGAGCTGCCTTGCCTTCGCAAGGCCGGACGCCACCGAAAGGGAGTCGGACGCATGGCCCGAAGGATGCGTGTCGTAGATGCTTTCGCTTGGCCTGGGGAAGCCGGATATGCCGTCGTAGGACCGCAGCGTGTCGAACACATCGGCGCGCCCCGTGACAAGCTTGTGCGCGTACGACTGATGACCTACGTCGAAGACGACCTTGTCCTTCGGGGCGTCGATGACGCTGTGTATGGCCAGAATTATGTCAACCGCGCCGAGCGAGGACGCCACGTGGCCTCCGGTGCGCGACGTGGTGTCGATGATCTGGCTGCATATCTCGCTTGCAAGTATCCCCAGGTCGGACACGCTCAAGGCGTGCAGGTCCGCAGGGCTGCTTATGCTGTCGAGTATGCGCATCTTGCGCTGCATGGGGAAGGCTTTAGAAAGGGGCGGCTTCGTCGGACCCGGCGTGTCTGGGAGCATCTTCCGCCTCGGCGCCGCCTGGCTGATCCTGAAGGACGACGTCGCCTGCATCCGGGCCGCCTTCAGGCACGGGCGCCGCGCCGTCGGCCTGCGACGCATCGGCTGCCGAGGCGGATTCCGGCCCCGCTTCGCCCGCAGGCCCTTCCTGCTCGGATGCGAGGATGTCGGCCTCGCTCACGTCGCACGCCGAAAGACCGAGCTTGACCGCCTCCTCGTACAGCGCAAGCGCCTCGTCAAGCGATATGCCCTCGGCAGAGACCTCGTCGACGATTTCGTCAAGGCGCGACTTCATGGCATCGAAGCCCTGCGGTGCGTCACTCATCTTCGCTTCCTTCCGTAGGGTTGGATTCCTCCATCTGTCGCGCGACGTTGCCCAGCATCCCGTTCACGAACTTCGGGGAGTCGTCCTCGCCGCCGAACTCCTTTGCCATCTCGACGGCCTCGTTGATCGACACCGACACGGGGACCATGTCGACGTAGAGCATCTCGTACAGCGCGATGCGCAGTATGGCCAGGTCCATCAGCGGCATCCTGCTGACCGACCAGTTCTTCGATATGGAGGCAAGCCTCTCGTCCAGCTCGTCCTTGTGTTCCTCGACGCCCTTGACCAGGTCGTACGCGTAGTCCGACACCGTCTTCTCTAGGCAGGTCATGCTCCCCTGCTCGAGCAGGTCGAAGGCGGACGTGTTGCGTATCGCCCCCGAGTAGAGGATCTGAGCCGCGCACTTGCGTGCCGATGTGCGTTCGTGCTGTCTTGACATCTGGCCTCCTGCAGACGAAGCGCCTGCTAGTTTTCCCCGAACTGGATTCCGTCAACGAACACGTCGATGGATGCGACCTCGACGCCCACCTGGACCAGCAGGGCGTCGGCTATGGCCTGGCGCAGCTTGTCGGCGAGCTCGGGAAGCACCTGGCCGTATTCGACCACGACGTGCAGGACGACCTCGATCTTCCCTTCGTCGTCGTAGCGTGTCTGGATGCCCGAGGTGGTGGGACGGTTGATTATCCTTGCAAGGAAGCCGCCCGCAGGAGTGCCGATGGATGCGACGCCTTCCTGCTCGCTGGCGGTGAGCGAGATGATGGTGTCGACCACTCCCGGGGCCAACGTCATGTTTTCCGCATGCTGCTCGTTCGTCATAGAAGGTCTCCCATCTGCGTCTCGATGAAGTCGGTGGTGGCCTCGCCGGCGACGAACACCTCGTTGTCGAGCACGCGCTTGTGGAACGGGATGGTGGTGGCGATGCCCTCGATCACGAACTCGTCGAGCGCGCGCTTGGCTCTCGCTATGGCCTCTTCCCTGTCCTGCCCGTGGCAGACGAGCTTGGCCACCAACGAGTCGTAGTAGGGGGATATCTTCGACCCCTCCTGCAGGTAGGTCTCGACGCGCACGCCAGGGCCGCCCGGAAGGCGCAGCTTCGTTATGGTGCCCGGGCACGGGCGGAACCCATGGTCGGGGTCTTCGGCGTTGATGCGCATCTCGATCGCGTGCCCGATGGGCTTGAAAGGCACGCGGTCGGCGGCGCTTATGGGCTCGCCGGCCGCTATGCGTATCTGCTCCTTGATGATGTCGGTGTCGGTGACCATCTCGGTGACTGGATGCTCCACCTGAACGCGCGTGTTCATCTCCATGAAGTAGAAGTTGCCGCCCTCGTCGAGCAGGAACTCGACCGTGCCGGCGTTGCGGTACTCCACGGCGCGCATGGCCTTGACGGCCGCGACGCCCATGGCGCGGCGTATCTCGTCGGTGAGCGCCGGAGAGGGGGCCTCTTCCAGGAGCTTCTGGTGCCTGCGCTGTATCGAGCAGTCGCGCTCGCACAGCGATATGTAGTTCCCGAAGTCGTCGGCGAGGACCTGCACCTCGACGTGGCGCGGCCGCAGGACCAGCTTCTCGAGGTAGACCCCGCCGTTTCCGAAGGCGGCCTCGGCCTCGGAGCTGGCGGCCTTGAACTGCGCCTCGAGCTCGGCCGGGTCGTGGACCTCGCGCATTCCCTTGCCGCCTCCGCCTGCCGTGGCCTTGATGAGCACCGGGTAGCCCACGCGCTCGGCGAACGCCCGGGCGTCTTCGACCGTCTCGCAGATGCCGTCGGACCCAGGCACCGTGGGAACGGTGCACGCCGTCATGGTCTCGCGCGCGGACGCCTTGTCGCCCATGCGCTCGATGCACTCGGCAGACGGCCCTATGAACACCAGGTCGTTGTCGACGCAGGCGCGCGCGAAGTCGGCGTTTTCGGCAAGGAACCCGTACCCGGGATGTATGGCCTCGGCGCCGGTGTTCTTCGCAGCCGCGATGATGTTGGGGATGACGAGGTAGCTCTTGTTGGACTGCGCGGGCCCGATGCACACCGCCTCGTCGGCGTAGTGCACGGGATAGGTGTCGGCGTCCTCGGTGGAGTACACCGCCACGGTCTTGATGCCCAGCTCGCGAGCGGCGCGCATGACGCGCAGCGCGACCTCGCCCCTGTTGGCTACTAGGATCTTCTGGAACATCAGGCCTGCTCCGCGACGGTCGGAACCTTCTCGTGAGGCTCGACGTAGAAGAGAACGGTGCCGAACTCCACGGGGGTGGCGTCTTCGAGGCAGACCTCGCGCACCGTGCCCATCTCCTCGGCGGTTATCTCGTTCATGAGCTTCATCGCCTCCACGATGCACAGCGTCTCGCCGGCGGCGACCTCGTCGCCCACCTTGACGAACGGGGGCTCGCCGGGTGCAGGCGCCTCGTAGTAGGTTCCAACCATGGGGGCGGTGACCGCGTACCACGTGGCCGGACGCTCGCTTGCAGGCTGGGACGCCTGGGCGGCCGTGGGGGCCTCCTGCACGGCAGGGGCGGCAGCCACGGCAGCGGGAGCCGCAACGGGGACGCCCGCCTGCGTGCCTTCGCCCGGCATGCGCACCGCGATGCGGACGCCTTCCTCCTCGACGACGATCTCGCCCACGCCGCTTTCCTCGGCGACCTTGACGAGCTCACGAATCTGGTTGATGTCCACGTAGTCCTCCTCTTTGGTTCCGCTCGACTCCTGCTCAAGCATGAAGTCGACCTTCTCGGAAGTGCGGTGCTTGCTTAGATAGGTGCGCGCCTCGTTGGGGAACAGCGCGTACATTAGAACGTCTTCCTCGCTGGTGGCCAGGTCGCCGATTTCCGCCGCGACCTCCTCGTAGGTGGTGGTGACAAGCGTGCCTGGGGCGACCTCGGGGTCCAGGATCTCGGAGCTCTTCGCCACCTTCTCGACGATGTTCGGGTCCATGCGGCCGGGCGCCTTGCCGTAGAAGCCGCATATGTAGTCCTTCATCTCCTTCGATATGACCGACCAGCGCTTGCCGGTGATGACGTTGAAGACGGCCTGAGTGCCGACGATCTGCGAGAGAGGAGTGACCAGCGGGGGATAACCGACCTCGGCGCGCACCTTCGGAATCTCGGCCATGACCTCGGGAAGCCTCTCGGCGGCCTTCTGGACCTCGAGCTGGCTCATGAGGTTCGACATCATGCCGCCCGGCACCTGGTGCGAGTAGACCTTCATGTGGGTGAGGGACGAGACGCCGCGCTTGTAGTGGCCGCGCTTGCGCACCTCTTCCCAGTACTCGGAGATCTCGAAGAGCAGGTCGAGGTCGAGCCCCGTGTCGAAGCGGCTTTCCTGGAAGGCGGCCGCTATCATCTCGACCGCGGGGTGCGAGTTGCCGAAAGCCAGCGGCGCATGCGCGGTGTCGGCTATGGCGGCGCCGGCCTCGGCGGCCTTGATGATGTTGGCCGGGGCCATGCCGCCCACGTAGTGGCAGTGGATGTGCACCGGCAGGCCGATTTCCGCGTTGAACGCCTTCACCATGCGCTCGGTGCGGTAGGGCGTGAGCATGCCCGCCATGTCCTTGATGGCGATGCTGTCCGCGCCGAGCTCCTTCAGCTGCTGCCCGTATTCCAGGAAGCTGTCGAGCGTGTGGACCGGCGAGATGGTGTAGGAAATCGCGCCCTCGAAATGCGCCCCGCAAGCCTTTATGGCCTCGGCGTTGTCGACGACGTTGCGGATGTCGTTCAGCGCGTCGAACACGCGGAAGACCTCGATGCCGTTGCGGTGGGCGGCCTCGATGAACCTGAACACGATGTCGCGCGAGTAATGCTTGTATCCCACGAGGTTCTGGCCGCGGGAGAGCATGGCGAGCGGCGTGTTGGGCGTGTTGGCCTTGATGGAACGCAGGCGTTCCCAGGGGTTCTCATCAAGGAAGCGCAGGCACGAGTCGAAGGTCGCGCCTCCCCAGGCCTCTATCGCCCAGTATCCCACCTTGTCCATCTTGGGAAGGACGGGCAGCATGTCGCCCAGCTGCATGCGCGTGGCCCAAAGGCTCTGCTGGCCGTCGCGTATGGTGGTGTCCATTATCTGCAGTCGTGACAATTCCTCACCTCGTTTCCATGGTTTCGGCCTCATGGGCCGCACAGGGGGAAGGCGTTCGCCTTCCGTTGCCGCGTATGGCTAGACGCGCTTGACGAAGCGGCCGTCGCGCGTGTCGATCTGCAGCACGTCGCCGGTGTCGATGAAGGTGGGCACCTGGATGGTGACGCCCGTCTCGAGGGTTGCGGGCTTCGTGGTGCCCTGCACGGTGTCGCCCTTGAAGCCGGGCTCGGTTTCGGTGACCTCGAGCTCGACGAACATCTGCGGCTCGATGGAGATGAGCTCGTCGCCGGCGTAGAGCAGCGACGCCTCGTCGTTCTCCTTCAGCCACTGAGACGCCTCGCCCACCGTGGAGGCGGGGATGGCCTGCTGCTCGTAGGTGTCGTTGTCCATGAAGTAGTAGTCTTCGCCGTCGTTGTAGAGGTACTGCAGCTTCGACGTCTCGAGGCGCACGGAGTCGAACTTCGTGCCCGAGTTGAAGGTGTAGTCGACCACGCGGCCGGACTTGATGTCCTTGAGCTTGGTGCGCACGAACGCGCCGCCCTTGCCGGGCTTCACGTGCTGGAACTCGACTATGGTGCACATCTTGCCGTTGTTGATGATGCACATTCCGTTCTTGAAGTCTGCAGTGGAAACCGTTGCCATTTTCTCTCCTCGCAGGGCCGTCGCAGCGGGTGCGCAGCCCAGTTCTAAATGATATTATGGATGTTTGCGAATCACTAATTATAGGAGAAACAGGCCTTGTTCTCAACGTCCGATATCGTGCACAATTCGAGCGCCAAGTCGTTCGAGCGGGGGCGCCAGCTGGCCGAGCGCGAGGGCGGCGTCGTCGCCCGCAGGTACGCCGCCGGGAGGCAGTCCTGCGACGTGTCGGCCGACGTCAGGTCGTCCAGCAGCATAGCCGAGCACTTCCACACCTACCTGGCCACCGACCCCGAGGGCCAGAGCATCGTCGACTACGAGTGCACGTGCCCCGCCGCCCGCAAGCACGACTCCATGTGCAAGCACGCGGTGGCGCTGGCGCTGGCCTTCATGCGCGACCCGTCCAGCTTCCAGGGCTATGACGACCAGTTCAAGGTGGCGACCAGCCGCTCGCTGAAGCGCTACATGGACCACGCCCCCGGGAGGAAGGCCTTCGCGCTGGGCGACGGCGAGGCGCACCTGGACGTATCGCTGTCCTGCGAGTTCGGCTCGTGGACGATGAAGGCGCAGATAGAGGCGCTGGGGGCGAAGTACGTGGTGTCCGACATGCAGGAGTTCGGCGAAGCGGTCGCCATGCGGTCCTTCTACTCGCACGGGAAGAGGCTCGCGTTCGTGCACTCCCCCGAATGCTTCGACGAAGCGTCCCGCGGGACGGCCATGCTGATAGCCGAGAAGTCCCAGGAGGACAGGGCGCAGAAGCGCGAGCTCGCGCTCTCCGAGGCGGACGTGGTGCGCCTGCTGGACTCGCTCGGGGCCTCCACGTTCTCGCTCGAAGCGGACGGGGGGTCCTGGTGCAACCTGTCGGTCACGGACGCCGACCCGCGCCTCCTGCTGCGGCTGGTGCCGGTGCAGGACGGCGCCTACCAGCTGGTGCGCGACGAACGCATCGTCGCCGCCGTGGGGTCGGGCCACGCCTACGTCTTCTCGGACGGCACGGCCTACAGGTGCTCCAGCGCCTTCACGCCGGCCGCGACGTTCCTGCGCGACGTGTACTCGTCGGCCGACGACGAGCTGCTGGTGGCCTCCGACGACCTGGCGGCCTTCTGCTCGGACGTGCTGCCCATGCTCGAGCGCAGTCTGAGCGTGGCCGTCCCCGCTGAGCTGGACGCGCTGCGCCCCCGCGAGGCGCGCTTCTCCTTCTACTTCGACAAGTCGGGCTCGGGCAGGAGCGAGGCCATCGAGCTGGAGACCAGGGTCGACTACGGCTACGGCAACCGCACGCTGCTGGCCCCGGCGAGGGAGGCGGCCCGCGGCGACGGCCCCCCTTCAGGCAACGCCGCTCCGGGCAGCGTCTCGGAACAGAGCGGCGAGGGCGACGCCTCAGGCGGCTCCGCGCAGCCCGAGTACCGCGACGAGGACGCCGAGGCCGAGGCGGTGGAGCTCGCCTGCTCCTACTTCCCCGCGGATATGCGCATACCCCTTGACGACGAGGAGGCCGCCGGCGCGCTGCTCTACGAGGGCGTCCCGCGCTTCCAGGCCGCAGGCGAGGTGTACACCACCCCCGAGTTCGACAGGCTTATAACCGACAAGCGCGTGCGCGTGCAGATAGGGCTCTCGCTGGCCGGCGACCTGATAGACATGGACGTGCACTCCACCGACGTGTCGAAGGACGAGCTCGCGGCCCTGCTGTCTGCCTATCAGAAGCGCCGGAAGTTCCACCGCCTGAAGGACGGCTCGCTTGCGGCGCTGGCCGACATGGACCTGGCGCACCTGGAGCGCATGGCGCAGGACCTCGGCATCCGTCCGCGCGACCTCGCCGAGGGAACGGTGCAGCTTCCCACCTACGCCGCGTTCTTCCTCGACCGCGAGTACGCCGAGGCCGTGCGCGACAGGTCGTTCGAGGACTACATAGACAGGTTCGAGAACGAGTCGCTGTACGACTACGCGCCCCCCACGGGTCTCGCCAAGAGGCTGCGCTCCTACCAGGTCGACGGCTTCCGCTGGCTGCGCAAGCTCGCCTCGATCGGGTTCGGCGGGGTGCTTGCCGACGAGATGGGCCTGGGCAAGACGCTGCAGATGATCGCGTTTCTGCTGTCGGTGCGCGACGAAGGCATGGTTACGGACCCGGCGCTCGTCGTCTGCCCGGCGTCGCTCGTGTACAACTGGGTGGAGGAGTTCGGGAAGTTCGCGCCTTCGATGTCGGTCTGCGCCATAGACGGCGACCGCACCCAGCGCAGGCGCAAGCGCGCCCAGGAGGGCGTGGACGTGTTCGTCGCCTCCTACGACGCCGTGCGCATGGACTCCGAGGCGTTCCAGGCCTGCGAGTACTCCACGTGCGTGCTGGACGAGGCCCAGTTCATAAAGAACCATGCCACCAAGACCACCCGCGCGGTGAAAAGGCTGCGCGCCGGTGCCAGGTTCGCGCTCACGGGCACCCCCGTCGAGAACCGGCTTTCCGAGATATGGTCCATCTTCGACTTCCTCATGCCTGGATTCCTTGGGACCTACGCGCAGTTCCGCCGCCGGTTCGAGGCCGACATCATAGGCGGCGACGAGGACGTGGCGCGCCGCTTCCAGACGCTGATCGCGCCCTTCGTGCTGCGCAGGCTGAAGCAGGACGTGCTGAAGGAGCTGCCCGAGAAGCAGGAGAACGTGGTGATGGTGGCGCTGGACGGCGAGCAGCGCAAGCTGTACGACGCCCACGAGCAGCGCCTGCGCGAGGACCTGCTGGCCCAGCGCAAGGAGGCGCACAAGACCAGGCGCACCGAGGCCGGGCGCGTGGCCGAGGCTGGCATCAAGGTGGACGTGCTGGCCGAGCTGATGCGTCTGCGGCAGGTGGCGCTCGAGCCGTCGCTTCTGTACGAGTCGTATTCGCAGGGCTCGGCCAAGACCGAGGCCATACTGGAGCTGGTGGCCGAGGCGCGCGACGCGGGCAAGAAGTCGCTCGTGTTCTCGCAGTTCACCAGCTACCTGGACGTCCTGAAGAGGCGCCTGGACGACGAGGGCGTGGCCTACTACGAGATAACCGGCGCCACCCCCAAGCGCGAGCGCATGCACCTGGTGAACTCCTTCAACGAGGACGAGGTGCCGGTGTTCCTGGTGTCGCTCAAGGCCGGGGGCACGGGGCTGAACCTCATCGGGGCGTCGGTGGTCATCCACGCCGACCCCTGGTGGAACTCCGCGGCCACCGAGCAGGCCACCGACCGCGCCCACCGCATCGGGCAGCGCCAGATGGTCAGCGTCTACAAGGTCATCGCGAAGGGCACCATCGAGGAGCGCATACTGCGCCTTCAGGAGGCGAAGTCGGAGCTGGCCGGGTCGGTCATCGGCAAGACGTCGCTGTCGTCGCTCTCCAGCCTAACCCGCGACGAGCTGGAAGACCTCCTGTTCGACTAGCGGGCTTTTGCGCGTGTCGCGGAATGCCCTTGCTACACCAGATGGAAGTCCAGCTGGGAAAGGTCGGTGTTGGCCTCGACGAGCTTGACGTGCACCCGCTGGCCCAGGCGGTAGGTGTCGTTCGATTCCACCCCGCGCAGGGCGTGCCGGGCCTCGTTGTAGGCGAAGTACTCGTCGCCCAGCGACCGCACGGGCACGAGCCCTTCGACGCAGTTCTCGAGCCGCACGTACAGCCCGTAGGACACCACCCCGGACACCACGGCGTCGAACTCCTCCCCCACGAAGGGGGCCATGTACTCCACCATCTTCGCCTTCTGCGAGTCGTAGGACGCGGCCTCGGCATTGCGCTCCATCTCGGAGGAGTGCTCGCAGAGCCACTTCAGCGCCTTGCGCTGGCCGGCCATGTCGGGTTGCGCGAAGCCTAGCGCCCACTTCAGCATGCGGTGCACCATCAGGTCGGGATACCTGCGTATGGGGCTCGTGAAGTGGCAGTAGGCGCGCAGCCCCAGCCCGTAGTGCCCCTCGTTCTCGGGCGAGTAGGCGGCGCGCATCATCGCGCGCAGCATCAGCATGGTGATCATCTCGTCCTCTACCCTGCCCGCGCACTCGTCCAGCACGTGCTGGATGACGTGCGGGTTGCCCGACGGCAGGTCTTCGGCCATCTCGGTGGTGAACCACTTGAACTCCTGCAGGGTTGGGACCAAGGCCGCCAGCGAGTCTGCGGCAGGAGGCTCGTGGTCGCGGTAGGCGCATGGCGCCTCCCTCTCCTCCAAGTAGGTGGCGACGGCCTCGTTTGCGAAGATCATGGCCTCCTCC
>CAQLOA010000009.1:4170-6599 GCA_948829205.1 uncultured Eggerthellaceae bacterium | reverse complement strand
CTCCTCCACCAGCTCGGTGGCATCGGTCTTCTCGCGCACGAGGATTCCCGTGGGCTTGCCGTCCGCAGACAGCATCACCTTGGCCTCCTTCGTGCGGAACTCGATGCCTCCCGCAGCCTCGCGATTGCGCTGGCGCTCCTTCGCGAGCGAAGACAGCCGTGCGAGCCTTGCGGCCAGCGGGTCTCCCGAGGGGGAATGCGCCTCCTCTTCCAGCAGCATCTGCGCCTGGTCGTAGGTGAGCCGGGCGTCGGAACGCATGACCGCCGGGTAAAGGTCGCACTCCAGCAGGTTCGCGTGCTCGTCCACCACGAGGTCGGCCGTCATGCACAGCCTGTCCTCCCCCGGACGCAGCGAGCACAGGTTCTCGGACAGCTTCGGGGGAAGCATGGGTATCACCCTGTCGGCAAGGTAGGTGCTGGTCGCGCGCCTGCGGGCGTCCAGGTCGATGGACGACGCCCACTCCACGTAGGCCGACACGTCGGCGATATGCACCCCAAGCCGCCATTCGCCCGCACCGGTCTGTTCGATGCTCAGCGCGTCGTCGAAGTCCTTCGCGTCGGTCGGGTCGATGGTGAGCGTGAAGCGGTCGCGGATGTCGCGATAGCCGGAATCGAGCGCACCCTTCACGTCCAGCACCGCCTCGTCCGCCTGGGACATGGCGGCGTCCGAGAAGCTGGTGTCCAGGTTGTAGCGCGCGATTATGCGCTCCATGGCGAGGTCTGATCCGGAACCCTCGTCGAAAACCTCCACCACCTCGCCGGTTGCCGCGCTCTTGCGGGTGGGGTACTCCAATATGCGCACGCGCACCAGCGCCCCGTCGGGAACGTCGGGGGACTTCTCGCGAAGGGTGAACACGTCGTGCTTGATGCGCGGGTCGTCCGGAACGACGATTCCGAAGGGTTCCGCGACCTCGTAGCGGCCTATCAGCTCGCTGCGGGCCCGCTCCACCACCCGAACGACGCGCGCCTCCTCACGCTTGCCGCCGCGGGGGTGCCTGCCCATGCCTCGCTTCCCAGGAGCCGATGCCTTCTCGCCCGGGGCCTTCTTTCTGTCGGAGACATGCAACGGGGCTTCGACTCGGGAACGAAGAACTCGCCGGCCGACGTCTTCACGAAGCCGAAGCCCCGCCCGTTCGCCTCGAACGTTCCGCGCGGGAAGGACTTCGCCTTCCCCCGGGTGGAATGCTTCTTGGACTTGCGTTTCGGTCGCGCCATGGAGGCCTACTCGCCTATGAGGGACCTTGCGGTGTCGAGCGCCACCTGGAGCTGGAAGTTCTCCTCGGCGCCTTCGGGGTTTGCGACCTCGATGTCGGGGACCACCCCGACGCCGTTGATCTCGTGTCCGAGCGGGGTGAGGTAGTAGGCAGCGGTGTAGCGGACCGCGCCGCCGAAGGAGAGCTCCCTGAGCACCTGGACCGACCCCTTGCCCGTGGTGGTCTGGCCCACGGTGGTGGCGCGGTTGTTGTCCTGCAGCGCCGCCGCGAGCACCTCGGCAACGCCCGAGGTGTAGCCGTTCACCATCACGACGAGCGGGGCAAGCGTGGTGGTCGACCCAGATGCGGCCCTGGTGCTCGTGCCGTCCAAGGTCTCGATGCCCACCAGCACGCCGCTTTGCACGAAGAGGCTCGCCGTGTCCAAGGACTGCGTGAGGTAGCCTCCCGGGTTGTCGGTGATGTCCAGCACGTAGGCAAGCGCGCCTTGCGCCGCAAGGTCTTCCACGGCGTCCTTCACAAGCTGGCTGGCGTTGCCGGTTATCTGGCGCAGTTTGATGTAGCCGACGCCGTCGACCATCTCGTAGGTCACGTTCTGCACGTCGTAGCTGCGGCAGACCAGCGTCGTTATGAAGTCCTCGCCGGTCATGGCGTCGAGGCTTATCGGGCGCATCCAGGTTATGACGACGCTCTCGCCGTCGTCGCGCGAAAGCGCGCCGATCACCTCGGTGGCAGACCAGGCATGGCTGGAGTCGCCGTCTATGGCGACGACGAAGTCGCCTTGCCGGACGCCTTCCGCCTGGGCCTCCGACCCTTCAAGCACGTCTATGGCGTAGGCGCGCCCGTTGTAGTCCCCGAAGAGCACGCCCACTCCGGAGAACGTCTTGTCGGCGTTCTCGAGCATGTGCTCCTCGTAACGCTCAGGGTTGTAATAGGCGGCGTACGGGTCCTCGGTGGAGGCCATGAGCTCGGTCAGCATCGATTCGGTGGCCTCCTGCAGGTGCACGTCATCGAAGCTGTAGGATGCGAGCATGTCCTCGACCTCGGATATGCGCATGGACAGCGACTCGTAGGTCGTCTTGAGCTTGGCGGAGTTGGGAGACGTCCCGCTGGACGCGGGAACCTCTTCGGTCACGAACCCCAATGACGACATCAGCGGGATGTTGGACCTGGCAAGGAAGCCTGCGACGAATGCGGCGACCACGACGAGGAACACCAC
>CAQLOA010000009.1:0-4160 GCA_948829205.1 uncultured Eggerthellaceae bacterium | reverse complement strand
CCCGAAATGGGGCGCCACGGATCGGGCTAGACCTTGAGGTAGCGCCTCATGGCGATGGCCGAGCCGATCAGTCCGATAATCAGGCCCGCCACGATGAGGACGACGTAGATGAGCAGATAGGTGGTGCCGTCGACCGAGAAGTTGAGGAAGCGGATGGCCGATTCCAGCTGCGGGATGGCGAACATCCTGAGAAGCTGGATGACGAGGACGGCGAGAAGGCCTCCTATCAGCGAATGAATCGCGCCCTCCATCAGGAACGGCCCGCGGATGAACCCGTTGGACGCGCCCACTAGGCGCATGATCGCGATTTCCTTGCGGCGCGCCAGGATGGCCAGGCGGATGGTGTTGTTGATGAACACCAACGCGATGAAGATGAGCAGCACGACGAGCGCCGCACCGATGTAGCGGACGTAGTTGGTCAGCTGGAACAGCCTCTCGACGGTGCCCTGGCCGTACTTGATCGAGTCGGCGACGTTGTTGGAGTCCTCGCATATCGTGCGGTAGATGGCGTTGTCCTCTATCTGGCCGGCCACCGACTGCACCATCTGCGGGTCGGACAGCTCGACGTCGATGGAGGCCGGAAGCGGGTTGGTGCCGTCGAGCTGGTCGATGATTTCCGGATTGGAGGTCATGGAGTTCTTGAAGTTCTCGAGGGCCTGGTCCTTCGTGGTGAATCCCACCGAGGCCACGCCGTCGAGCTTCCTGACGTCCTCCATGACGCGGTCGATGGAGCCCTGCTCGGCGTCGTCGTTGACGTAGGCCGTGATGGAGACCTCACTTTCCACCGAGGTGATGAGGTTGTCGAGCATCGCGCCGCCTACCAGGAAAACGCCGATGACCAGGAGCGACAGGAATATGGTGATGATTGAGCCGAGGGCCGTGGAAAAGTTGCGCACGAACCCCTGAAGCGACTCCTTGAGGAAGTAACCGAAGCTAGACATCGAACCCGTACACCCCCCTGTCCTGGTCGCGGGTGAGGTGTCCGCGGTCCAGGGCGATGACTCGCCTTCTCATGTTGTCCACCATCTCGCGGTCGTGCGTGGCCACCAGGATGGTGGTTCCCGTGCGGTTGATCCGCTCGAGAAGGTCCATGATGCCGCGGGACGTCTGCGGGTCGAGGTTTCCGGTGGGCTCGTCGCATATGAGCAGCGGCGGCCGGTTCACGATGGCGCGTGCGATGGACACGCGCTGCTGCTCGCCGCCGGAGAGCTGGTCAGGCAGCTTCTTGAACTTGTCCTGCAGGCCGACCAGGCGAAGCACCTCGGGGACCTGCGTCTTCACCACGTGCTTGGACTTGCCGATGACCTCCAACGCGAAGGCGACGTTCTCGAAGACCGTCTTGTTCGGCAGCAGCTTGAAGTCCTGGAAGACGCAGCCGATGTTGCGCCGCAGGTACGGCACCCGCCAGTTGCGCATGGTGGTGAGGTCCTCGTCGGCGACGTAGATGTGGCCCTGGGTGGGCTTGATCTCGCGCGTGAGCAGCTTTATGAACGTGGACTTGCCCGAACCCGAATGGCCCACCAGGAACAGGAACTCGCCTGCGAATATCTGGAGGGACACGTCGGAGAGCGCCGGGCGGTTGGGCTGCGCCGGGTAAATCTTGGTGACGTGGTCGAAGGTGATGACGGGGGTGCCCGTCTGCGCCTGGACGTCGTTCACGTCAAGTTCGGGAAGGGCCTGCGAAAGCTGGGAGGTCAGCTGGGCCTTGCTTCTGGGGTTCGCAGCATGCGCCATGGGCGCCTGCTGCATGGCCGGAGGCTGCTGCCCTGTGTAGCCCTGGGCCATCTGCCCCATGGGAGCGCCTTGCATCTGCGCAGGCGCGGCATGGCTGGCCCTTCTTCCGCCGGCCTGCAATGGCCCGCGGTTAAAGTCTTGTGCCACAGTAATTGCTCCGTTCGTGTCGTGTTCAACTGGGACGTGACTATAGAATTCTAGCAGTTATTGGCCTTCGCATAAACCTTTGCCGCCGCGTCGGCTATGGCCGCCGATCCCAGCGAGAAGTAGTCCAGCAGCTCCTCGAACTCGCCGGACTTCCCGAAGGCGTCCCTCATTCCCACCATCGACACGGGCACCGGACGCGTCTCGGCCAGCGCGTGCGCGACCGCCTCGCCCAGGCCGCCGTTCACGGAATGCTCCTCGGCCGTGACGACGCAGCCGGTCTTGGCGGCCGATGCCGCTATCGTGTCCACGTCGAGCGGCTTGATGCAGAAGGCGTCGATGACTTCCGCGGACATGCCGCGCTCGGCCAAGGCGTCTGCAGCGGCCAACGCCTCGCGTATCTCCACGCCGCAGGCGACTATGGTGACGTCCGTGCCCTCGCGCAGCACGTAGGCGCGCCCAAGCTCGAACTGCGACCCTTCCGCGTACACGATGGGAACGCTGGCGCGGCCCAGGCGCACGTATACGGGGCCCGGGGTCTTGGCGGCAAGGCGTATGGCAGCTTTGGCGGAGTTGTAGTCGGCGGGCACCAGCACCTTCATCCTGGGAAGGACACGCATGAGGGCGATGTCCTCCAGCATCTGATGCGACCCGCCGTCAGGGCCCACCGAGATGCCCGAATGCGTGGGCGCGATCTTCACGTCCAGGTTCGAATAGCACACGGTGTTCCTGATCTGGTCGTAGGCGCGCCCAGTTCCGAACACGGCGAACGATCCCGTGAACGCAACGTTGCCCGCAAGCGCCAGACCTGCTGCGACGTCAATCATGTTCTGCTCGGCGATGCCTACGTTGAACAGGCGCTTTGCGGCCGCCTCGGACGAGGCGGCGAACTTGGAGGTGGTGGTGGACCCGGAAAGGTCGGCGTCGACGGCGACTATGGGCATGCCCTCGTCGAGCAGCTGGGCAAGCATCTCTCCGTAGGCCGCGCGCGTGGCCTTCTTCTGTGCCGCCTCCTCGGCGGTGGCAAGCCTTATCACAGCGACTCTCCTTCCGCGAAGCCGAGCTCTTCCAAGGCGTCGTGGGCCTGCTCGGCGCTGGGGGCCTTGCCGTGCCATCCGCACTGGCCCTCCATGAACGACACGCCCTTGCCCTTGACGGTGCGGGCGACGACGGCCTTGGGGGCTTGCCCCCGAGAGGCCTTTGCGGCGTTCAGCGCGTCGACGAGCGCCGCCATGTCGTGGCCGTCTACATGCGAGACTTCCCACCCGAAGGCAGCGAACTTCGCGCCCAAATCTCCCGGGTCGCAAACGTCGCACACCGGGCCGTCAATCTGCAGCCCGTTGGAGTCAATTATCGCGACGAGGTTGCCCAGCTTCTGATGCGCGGCGAACATGGCCGCCTCCCACACCTGGCCTTCCTCGCACTCGCCGTCGCCGAGCAGCGTGAACACGGTGGCGGGGCTGCCTTCCAGGCGCAGCCCGCAGGCAAGCCCGCACGCGATGGAAAGGCCCTGGCCCAGCGATCCCGTGGAAACCTCGACGCCGGGAAGCAGCGACGAATCGGGATGGCCCTGCAGCCGGCTGCCCAGCTTCCTAAGCGTCAGCAGCTCTTCGCGGGGGAAGAACCCTGCGGCGGCGAGCGTGGCGTAAAGCGCGGGCGCAGCGTGGCCCTTGGCCAGGATAAACCTGTCACGCGCGGGAGATTCCGGGTCGTTCGCGTCATATTGCATGACGCCCCCGAAGTAGAGGGCCGACATTATGTCGGCGCAGGAAAGGGAGCCCCCGGGGTGTCCGCTTCCCGCCTCGCATATCATCCTGATGATGTCGGCGCGAAGCCCTCGGGCTGTCTCGCGCAGCTCGTCGGGCGTCTGGGCGCCCTTGCTGGAATCGGTCACTGCTCCCCCTAAAAGTCGGCAGAAACGTCGTTTTATCGATACAGGAACAAGGCTATCACAAACGGAGGAAGGAGCGACCCGCGCGCAAGGCAATCGCCCTACTGCGAGGCCTTCCACTTGTGGTAGCCGATGACGAAGTCCTCCAGGTCGCCGTCGAGCACGGCGTCGACGTTGCCCGTCTCCTCGCCGCTGCGGAGGTCCTTCACCATCTGGTAGGGGTACAGCACGTAGTTGCGCACCTGCGACCCGAACGAGTTCTCCATCACCTCGCCGCGCAGGCCGTCTATCTCCTCGGCGCGCTTGCGCTCCTCGATCTCGTAGAGCTTCGCGCGGAGCACGCGGAAGGCCGCCTCCTTGTTCTGCAGCTGGCTCTTCTCGTTCTGGCAGG
>CAQLOA010000008.1:22084-22333 GCA_948829205.1 uncultured Eggerthellaceae bacterium | reverse complement strand
TGGCGCGGTCGGCATGAGGCTTTCCCAGCACGTAGCGTTCGGGATGCTTGACGCCCGGTTGATGCGCCAGCATTCCGTACACGTCGGTGTCATGCATTGTGCCCACCAACCTGATGTGCGCGTTCGAGCCCGCGGGCCTTGTCCTTGTAGGACGTTCCACGCATGACGGCGTCTTTTCCGAACTTGTGCCTGATGGCTATCAGGGCGTCCTGACGTGCGCGTTCTTCTTCCAGCGAGTCGGCGGAAGCG
>CAQLOA010000008.1:20789-22074 GCA_948829205.1 uncultured Eggerthellaceae bacterium | reverse complement strand
AGCGAACAGGTCGTAAGCGACGCATTCCTCGGGCTCGAGGTTCCCGAAGGCGATGTTCATGCGCCGTATGGGAAGGTCGCGGCACACGTTTTCGCAGTACATGTCGTCCATGAACGCCATGAGCCTGTCGAACGAGTTGGTGCTTATGGGAAGCTTCTGGCTGACGCTTGTGTGAGAGGGCCCTTCGACGTCTTTGCCGTAGCCCACATGAAGGCTTGCATGGTTGGTGACCACGCGCTTGTCAACCAGGTCGAGCACCGTCTCGTCGACCATCTCGCGCAGGATCATTCGGCCTTCGTCGAACGTGTAGTCGCAAGGAAGCACCTGCCCGTTGCCGAACGACGTGGCCTCGGGCTCGTAGGCCTTGATTTCAGCGATGGTGCAGGGCTCGATTCCCCAGGCGTGGTCGATCAGGTATTCGGCGTTCACGCCGAACTCGCGGTAGAGAAGGTCGACGTCGGCGTGCGCAACCCCGCCAAGGTCGTAGATTCCGTACTTCTGCAGGCGTGCCGCTATGCCTTTGCCTATCTGCCAGATGTCGGTTATGGGGCGATGCGGCCAGATGACTTCCTTGAAGCTTTGCTCGTCCAGCACGCCGATGTTGTCGGGCACGTGCTTGGCCGTGACATCGAGCGCCACCTTGGCCAGGAACAGGTTGGTGCCTATGCCGGCCGTGGCGGTTATTCCCGTGTCCTTGAAGACGGCGTCGCGCAGAAGGTTGACGATTTCCTTGGCGCTTTTTCCGTACAGGGAGATGTAGGGTGTGAGGTCGATGAAGCATTCGTCGATGGAGTAGACATGCAAATCGGCTGCGCTGACGTGCTTCAGGTAGATGGCGACGATTTTCGCGGAGACCTCCATGTATTTCCGCATGCGGGGCTTCGCCGTTATGAAGTCGATGCCATCGGGTATTTCGAACAGGCGGCACCGGCCGGGGACGCCCATGGCCTTGAGGGCGGGGGACACTGCCAGGCAGATGGTTTTCTCGGTGCGGCTGGGGTCGGCCACCACCAGCCGCGATTCGTAGGGGTCAAGCCCTCGTTCGACGCATTCGACGCTTGCGTAGAAGCTTTTCAGGTCGATGCAGCAGTATGTCTTCCGGTCGTCTTCCATGACGGCCATGCTATCACAAAACGAACAAATGTTCTAGCAGCCTTGTCTGCTTGGGTGGAACAGGGGGTGGAACAGGGGACGGGTCAGTCGTTCATGATGGAAGACCAAGCCGGGGCGGGAGCTTCCGCGCTCCCCGCAGGGCTCGGCTCCCGCTGTGTGGGTTTTGGCGGAG
>CAQLOA010000008.1:0-20779 GCA_948829205.1 uncultured Eggerthellaceae bacterium | reverse complement strand
GCTTCGCAGTGCCTCAGACAGTCCTCGAACCCCATCTCCGCCAAAACCCACACAGCAGCCTCGCAAGCGGATTCGCAGCGGAAGCTTCCGCCCCTTCCCTATTCGCTTATTCGAAGTCGAAGAACCATTTAAAGTTGTACTCGTCGAAGGCCTTCTTCTCCTCGGACAGGTACTTCTCGGTGAGGCGGTCGAACTCGCCGTCTTCCTTCGACTGCGCGATGAACTCGTTCAGCTGGCCAAGCAGCTCGGCGTCGCCTTTCTTCACGGCGATGCCCCACGACTCGGCGTCCTGAAACGGGATGTACACCGCCGTGGTGGTGTCGGGGTTCGCGGCCTGGTTGCGGTAGATCGTCAGCTGGTCGTACAGGAAGCCGTCGGCCTTGCCCTGCACAACCTCGGTGACGCAGGCGCTTTCGTCGGCCAGGCGCACGATGTCGGCCTCGGGCAGGTTGGAGGTGGCGTACACGTCGCCGGTGGATCCGGTCTTGACGGCCACCTTCTTGCCGGGCTGGTTCAGGTCGTCGATGGACTCGATCCCCGAGTTCGCGTTCGCCAGTATCGCCAGCTGCGCCATGGCATACGGGTCGGAGAAGTCGACCACTTCAGCGCGCTCGGGCGTGATGGTCATCGAGCTGATGACGCAGTCGGCCTTGCCCGTCTGCAGCGAGGGGATCAATCCGTCCCAGGCGGTGTTCTCGATGACCAGGTCGTAGCCGTACTGCTGGGCGAAGTCTTCCATGAAGTCGACCGCGATGCCTGCGGGGTTGCCGGCGTCGTCCTTCGTCTCGAAAGGCGGGTAGGCCAGCTCCATGGCCACGGTCAGCTTGGGCTCGCCCTGCTGGCTGTCGGCTGCGCCTGATCCGTTCTTGCTTCCGGTGCTGCTGCACCCGGCCAGCGCGAAGGTCCCCATGGCTAACACGAGGGCGAGTGCCAATGCGAGTTTCTTTCTCATAGATGATGCTCCTTCTTCCATGGCGTTCATATACGGCTGGATGCGCGATCGGCCTCCAGCGCCTTTGCGAAGTTGTCCCGCACGCGGACGAGGACGTCGCATGCCGTGCCGAAGTCGTCGCCGTCGACGCCTTCCATCTGAGTTTCCAGCAACTTCGCAGAGATGGCGGCGAAGTCGCTCCGCAGCCCCGCGCCCTTCTCGGTGAGCGACACCTCAGTGATGCGCCTGTCGGCCGCGGACTTTGCCGTGCGCACGTATCCGGCGCTCGCCAGCTTGCGAACCAGCGCCGTCACGGTGGAGGGGTCGCGGTTGATGGCCTGGGCCAGCTCCTGCATGGTGACGGGCTCGTGTGCGAACAGGTGCGTGAGCACGTCGCCGTGCGACGGAACCAGATCGGTCAGCCCGCGCTGCTTCAGCTGTTCGACGATGAACCGGTTGGCCTCGGCCAGCGTGCGCGAGAGAAAACTTATGAACGACGTAGGCTCGTAGGGGGTGCCAGGCGGGGCAGGGTTGCCCGAGGGCCCTTCCGCTCCGCCTGTCATGGGCGCCTCTTCTCGACGATTGCTCCCGACGGGCACACGTCGTGGCAGTTGCCGCATTCGTCGCACCACGAGCCGCGGATGCTGTACGGGCTGCCCGGGACTATCGCCTTGTGCGTGCATGCGCTGGCGCAGGCTCCGCATTCGATGCAGTCATCGGTGATGCGGAACCCGGGCTCGACGAATTCCGCGCCGCCCCAGGCGAACCGCTCGCGCAGCACCTTGTGGTCCATGTGCACCATGTTGAAGTCGTACTTGTACAACTCGCCCCAGGCGCGGTGCAGCACCAGCACCACCGTCTCGGGGTACTTCTTGATGTCGTAGTCGGCCACGGCGAAGCGCGGGTCGTCCGCGATGTGCTGCTGCGTCTCCTCGGGAGACAGCACGCGCACGTCGCCGCTGACGCGCACCATATACCCGGGCTGGAAGTGGGGCATGTCGTCGTCGTCCCAGGTGCAGGGGGCCTTGGTGTGCTCGCCGCACACGCTGAGCTTGCCGCCTTCCACCATCTGGCGGTAGAACGGCTTGCCTGTCATTGTGCGCAGGTACAGCCCCTCGTCGTCGTAGGCGAAGAAGTGCGCGATGCGCGAGTCGACGCCGCCCGCGCCGTCCAGTGTGGCGAAGCTGCAGCAGCCCACCTCGTCGAACAGCTCGTATGCTTCCTTGATTGACAGCATGTGGTTCCTTCCTCTCTGTTGCTTATTGTCTATTGTCTTGCGAAGCGCTTCGCCATCGCACGCGCATGCATGGCCATCAGGTCGCAGCCCAGCAGCTCGGTGCAGTCTTCCGATACGTTGGACACGCTGTTGGCGTCTATGAAGAACCGCCCACGCGAGCATTCGATCACGTCGAAGCTTCCGAAGTCGAAGCCGAGCGTGCGGACGGCGCGCTCGGCTTCGTCGACGAGCTCAGGCGCGCAGTCGTCGTAGGGCGCATAGGTCGACCCTTCGTGGTAGCCGGAAAGCCCGCTTTCCGCGACGCTTCGCTTCACCACCAGGGCCACGCGGCCGTCCACTATCTCGATGCGCGTGAGGAAGCCCAGCTCGGGCTCGACGTACTCCTCGACGATGAATTTTGAGTGCGACCCGGTGGGAGAAGGGCTGGCGGCACTTGCCTCCGGGAGGGTCGAACCGTGCCCGCCGTTCGGCGTTGCCTCATGCCCGTCGCCTGGCGTTGCCGTGCATTCTTGGGCCTTTCCAAGGAACTCCCTTGCTTGCGATGCGTCCTGCAGGATGGCGGTATGCGTGGTGCGGCCGCCGCAGTCGGGCTTGATTATGCATGGGTAGGGGAGCGTGGCAGGGTCGATGTCCGACGCCTCCGCGCAGGCGAACACTTGCGGCACGGCCAGTCCGGCGTCGGCCAGCGCTGTCGTGGACGCCTGCTTGCTGACTTCGAAGCGGTGGGCGCTTCCGGGGTTGAGCATGGGGATGATGGCGGCGGCAGCGGCGTCCACCAGCTCGTTCATGTGCGCGAGAGAAGCCTCATGACTGCGGAACCTGGCGCTGGCGAACACGCGGCTGACCAGCAGGTCGCAGGCCAGGGCGCGCTCGATGGCGTCGGGGCCTTCCATGTCGATCATCGTCACGCGGGCTTTGCAACCTTCGTCGGCGAGCGCGTTACGCAGCTCGCTTGCCAGCTTGTGGTCGGACCATTCGTCTGACTCGTACAGGATGCCGATGGAGGGCGTTTTGCCTTCGGGCGTCATTGCTTCTTTCGTCTTTAACCGATGTTGCAAGACACAATACTTTGATATCAAAATATTGTCAACAGATACGTCACCTCGATGCGCATCGATGTCAAAAATCGTCCGACCCGTGTACAAAATTTGCGGAAATCGGTGTTTTCCGGGCGCTTGAGGCGAAAAATCATCGGTATGGAAAACGTGGCTTCAAGAAACTCCAGGTAGAGACGTTGCGGCGCATAGGGGTTATGCGGAAACTGGCCGAAATCGCTTTCCAAAACACCGATTTCCGTAATTTTTGGACATCAGAGGCGCGAAAAGTGGCAGCGAGCGTCTTTCTTTAGGATGAAGAGCCGCGTGACAGAAAAGCGGGCGGCCCTTTTCACATCAGCCCCATCGACTGCCAAAGGGGCACGCTTATCAGCAGTCCCGCGATGCAGATCGCTAGGTAGACGGTGCAATATGCGGCCGATGAGGACTGCTTCGCCATCTTGCCTTCGGTGGCGTAGTAGGCGCTCAGGTAGATGGGGTTCTGGTACAGCACGAACCACGGGTTCACCACCGCGTACACGCACACGCCGATCACCCAGGGGCTTATCCCAAGGGCCAACGCAAGCGGCACCATGAAGGCCATGAAGATGTTGATGTAGGCCATCTCGGACACGATGACGAACCGCAGCGCGATGGTGGCCACGCAGATTCCCATGACGAACAGGTAGGGGTTCTGGGCCAGCGCAGCGAACGCGGGCGTGCACGACCCGATGATCCAGCGGTCGATGCCAAGCGCGGCGAACACGTCGGCCAATCCGAGCACGCAGCCGATGAAGATCAGCGAGTCCCAGGCGATGCCTTGCCTCAGCTGCTTGGCGTCCACCACTCCGAACACGAGCATGGCGACCATGGCGGCGATGGCGACGATGTGCGAAGGCACGGCATGCAGCGGCTCGGTCACCCACAGCAGCACGCAGATTCCCATTATGGCGGCCATGCGCTTCTCGACGGACGTCATGGGCGTGCTGGGAGCGGCTTTGCGGGAAGGCTTTGCCGGCGTGGGCGACGCGTGGTCGTCTGCGGTGGCTGCCTTTTCCTTCCGTGGCCCGAACATCAGCACGATGGCGACATAGTTCGCCACCATCACGAAGACGAACCAAGGGAGCATGCACAGGAACCAGTTCGCCATGGGGAACTGTGCGGCCACGTCGGCCGGCAGCGCGGCAAGCAGCCCGTAGCCGATGATGGACGAGCTGATGACCGCGGGGCCGACGGTGCGGATGCCGGTGAACATGGCAAGGAAAAGCCCCGTGGCCTGCGGACCTTTGCGCTCGTAGCCCAGCGAGTCGGAGATGCCCATCGAAAGCGGGGCCAACATGGTGGCCTTGGCCGAAAGCGATGGGATGAACGGCCCCACCAGCGTGCCCGTGGCGATGAGTCCGGCAGCCTGCATGTTGAACGTGTTGGGGAAGATGCGCAGCACGGCCGACGCCATGCGCGCCATGAGCCCGCTTTTCTGCATGCCGAATCCAAGCGCGAACGCCGCCACCAGAAGCCACCAGGTGGACGATGCGAACGCCGAAAACACAGTTTCGGTGGGCACCTGGCATCCGACGACGAAGGCCGCGGCCATGATCAGCGCCGTCACGAACTCGGGGAAGAGTCCGGCAATCCACCACACGATGCAACAGGAAAGCACGCCAAGCGCGCCGATGGCCTGCAGGCTTAGGTCGCCCATCAGGCCAAGGCAGCTTCCGCATGCGAAGACGACCGCTCCAACGGCGATTCCAAGTCCGGCTGTCAGCGCTTTCTTAATCACTGTGCCATTAGAACACATCTAACGGCACATCGTGGGGAGGCCGGTGCAGGTAGTCGAGCGATTCTGCAGAACAAGAAAACCGTGGGAAAATTCGAAATCCCACGGTTTTCGCAGTTCGAAGCCAAGCGAGACACCTGTGCCGGCCTCCCGAATACGCTATCAGTGGTCGGAGGCGCCGAAGGCGTTCTTCATGTTCAGGCTGCGCACGAACAGCACGCTTCCCAGCAGCTTGGAGTTCGCGGCCTGCACCTGGGCGACAAGCTCGGCGTTGGCCTTCTCCATGGCCTCGATCGAGCGCGCGTCGTCCATGTCGTCGGCGTCGTAGCCGCTTCCGGCAAGCAGCGCGTCGATCTTCGCCAGGTTCTGGTAGCCCGACGCGATGGCCTGCTGCTGGTAGGCCGATATGGCCTCCATGTTGTCGAAGTACTCGGGGTCGGCAAGCGCGGCGATCAGGCGGTTCGTCCAGTAGAAGCTGTCGGTGGTCACGTCGTCCGCATCGGTGTCCAGGTACCCGGGAACCTTCTTCACGTTCGCGAACATGGCGATGGACGTGTTGAACGGGCCCGAGCCGAAGGACACCCACTGCACTCCGCGGGCGGCTGCAGGAGCGTTCGGGCGCACCTGCAGCACCGAGCACTCGCAGGTGCGGTTGATGCCGATGTCGCGGAAGCGGTGCCGGCTTTCCTCGGTGCCCTGCAGGCCGTAGGGGTCGTAGATGGTGCCGTCGTAGGTGGACGACAGGATGTTCTTCACGTCCATGGCCGATATCTTCACCTTGGGCTTCAAGCACCAGGGGATGTCCATGCTTTCGGGGCCGTACTTCGGGTCGGGCCCGGCGAAGTCGCCGCCGTTCTCGGCCAGCACGCTGCACATGTACCAGGCGCGCGGGTTGTTGTACACGATGTCCAGCCAGGTGTAGCTGCCGAACGCCTCGCGCGGGTTGAACACCGCTGGGATGCCGTTCACGGTGTCGCCGTCGTCCGCCGCGGTCGGCGTGACGTCCAGGTGGTTCGCGGCCATCCATTCGGCCAGGTCGGCGCTGCAGAGGTTGTCGCGGCCTTCGCCCAGGGCGTCGCGCAGGTCGAGCCTGTCGATGCCGAGCCTGTTCGGCTGCGCGACGAAGCAGTCGTCGGGAACGCGGCGCGCGATCCAGTGATGTCCGCCCACGGTCTCTATGTACCACACGTCGTGCTCGTCGCCGAAGGCCACGCCGTTGGTCTCGTAGGTGCCGTGCTCCTCAAGCAGCTTGCCCATGCGCAGCACGCCTTCGCGGGCGCTTCTGATGTAGGGGAGGATGATGGTGACCATGTCCTCCTCGCCGATGCCGCCCGGCCTCTCGGGTACGTGGCCGGCCTCGCCCGGCTTGCCTTTGGCAGGCTGGTATGCGACCAGGGGGTCGGCCCCAAGCACGCGGGCGTTGGTGGAGATGGTCTCGGTCGCGCTCATGGACACGTTGGCGGCATTGATGCCGGCCTCGCCCCACACTCCGTCGGCGGGGTCGGAGTTAGGGGTGCACGTGTAGCGGATGGGGTCGTCGGGCAGCTGGATGGTCAGGTGGCTGTTGACGCCGGTGTAGGTGCGGGGCTGGTCGTCGGGCGCAACCACCTTCATGCTCTTCGCGTTGAACGACCCGTTCCCGCAGTCCTCGTTGCGAGCCACTATGGTCGATCCGTCGTTGGTCGCGTTCCTGCCCGCCAGCAATGTTGTGCAAGGCATGGCTGCCTCCTTGTCCTGCGTTCGGCTTCGGCGAAGCCGAGGCATCGTCGCGTGCTTCCGCCGTGCGTGTGCACGGCTGCACATATATACCGTTCACATGCATAAGTGATACAGCCATGCGGCTCCGCGATGGGCGGGAAAAGGCCGTTGTCATCAAACGGAAAATAGGGTCCTTCCTGCAAGGCGACGAAATGAAACGCCCGATTTTCCATGCATTGACGGGACGTTGACGCGAGCTTCTTTCCACCTTTCCGCCTTGAATGCTGTCGTATTTTCGAAACTGCATAACAGGCATGCAATCGCCCCTTGTGCAAGCACTTAACCTCGTCGAAGCGCTCGGCGCGCCAGGGAGTCCACCCGGTCGGGCCGAACGTCGAAGCCGCAATCGAGAAGGGGTGATATCAATGAGTTCAAGTGCAAGTTCTTCCGCAAGCTCCAAGACAAGCAGCCCTGCAAAAGGGGCGAACACGGGTGCCTACATCTCATTGATGGCGCTGGTGATGATGAACGTCACCATCATCGGCAGCGTCGCCAATGACGTGCAGCAGGCCTACTACGGACTGTCGTCGGTCACGCTGTTCATCATCGGCGCCTTGGTGTTCTTTCTTCCCACGGGTTTGGTCGCAGCCGAACTCGCATCGGGATGGGGGCAGCGAGGCGGAATATTCAGGTGGGTCGGAGAGGCGTTGGGGCCTGGCCTGGCCTTCACGTGCCTTCTGATCCTGTGGTTCCAAACGTCGATCAACTTCGGCATGGGCGTGGCGTCCGCGTCGGCCACCATCGGCTTCTACACGCCCGACTGGGACTGGGCGGTCCAGTTCATGAACAACCCGTCGAACCAGTTCTTCATCATTCTGGCCTGGCTGGCCTACTACTGGGGGCTGACGTGGATATCCACCCATGGCGTCAAGGCGTTCGCGCGCCTCACGAAGTACGGCGTCATCATCGGCACGTTCATCCCCCTGGCGTTCATCGTCATCTTCACGGCGGTCTGGCTGGCTCAGGGCAACGTGTCCAACGTGACCCCCACGCCCGAGGCGTTCAACCCCTTCAACAGCGGCTTCAGCCTGACCAACTTGGCGCTGGCCGCCGGCGTGTTCTTCAGCTTCGCGGGCATCGACATGAACGCGGCCCACATCAAGCAGCTGAAGAACCCGCAGAAGGAGTTCCCGCTCTCCATCTTCATCGCCATGATCCTTACGCTGATCATCTTCATCGCCGGCACCGTATGCATTGCCATAGTCACGCCGAAGCAGGACATGAACCTGGTCTACGGCCTGTACCAAACATACAAGATTCTGGGCGCCACGTTCAGCTGCCCGTGGATCTACGTCGCGTTCGTCTGGGTGGGCCTGGGCGCTTCGATGGCGTCGTTGGTCACCAACATGGCAGGTCCTTCGTTCATGCTGGGTCAGGCCGGACGCTCGGGCTTCCTGCCCAAGATTCTGCAGAACTCCAACAAGCACGGCATGCCTAGCCGCCTCATGTACCTGCAGATGGCCTTCATGACGCTCATCGCGTTCCTGTGCTTCCTGATCCCGAACATCGAGGGCTTCGTGGTGCTGATCACGCAGGCCATCACCATCCTTTACATGATGTACTACGTGCTGATGTTCGTGTCGTTCCTGAAGCTGCGTCACGACCAGCCCAACCGTCCGCGCCTGTTCAGGGTGCCTGGCGGAAATGCAGGCGCATGGATAGTTGCCGGCATAGGCCTTCTGGCCTGCGCGTTCGGCATCGTACTGGCCATCATCCCGCCGGCCCAGGTCGCCGAAGAGGTCGGAAGCCCGGTCACTTACGTTGTGGTGATCCTGGCAATAATCGTCGTCACCTTCGGCATATGCTTCGGCGTCTACCAGACCTCCAAGAGGCATGACTGGGTGGACGAGAACAACGTGTTCGCCCCGTTCACTTGGCAGATCGAAGGCCTGAAGAAGCCGGCACGCGTTCTTTCGAACGTGCCGTCGGAAATGATGAGCGAAGACCAGAACCCCATGGGCATGCCCATCAAGAAGCTATGGGACCCCAACGAGCAGATCGTGCTCCCCGACAAGTACGTGCCTGGCAAGCATCACCCCACGTCTCCTTCGATCCAGGCTGGTGACGACCCTGCCGCAATGAACCACCCGGTGAAGACGAACGGCGTGGCCAACACGGCAGTGGCGATCCCCATGAGCCAGCCGGCCATCATCTCGAAGAAGGCCGGCATCGGCACCGCAGCAACCGCCGGCCTGCGCAAGCATCCCAATGCCGCAGCCATCGAAGCCGCCGTGCCCGTGCAGATCGCGGCGGACGTTCCGGCTGCTCCGGCAAGCGAAGTCGAGGCGGCTACTGTCCCGCGCGACCCCGAAGCTGACGCCAAGCGCGCCGGCGAACGCATGCAGAAAGCGCTCGACGCCGAGCACGAGGCCGAGCAGAAGGCCAAGGAATACGCCGTGGAGGCTCAGGCCTACGAGGCGCAGATCGAAGCGGACAGCAACCTCGCATCGGCGCGACGTCAGGTGAAGGAATCCAAGGCTGCGGCCGAGCAGGCCAAGAAGCATGTAGAAAACAACGTCCCCGACCCGCACGTGAAGCGCAAGACGGACGAAGGCGCCAGCGCGCCCGCGTCCGACAATGCCGAATCTGGTGCAAACGGGTCGGATCAGGGCAAGTAGGAACTAAGGGGTGTTTGAAATGAGCGCAAGCGAAAAGAACGAGCCGAAGACCACGTCGGCGACGGCTGCGCAGTTCAAGCAGGTAACTGGCACGTCGAGCGCTCACCCCGCTGCAACGGGCGCGGATGCAGCTCGCATGTCGATGCCTGAGAACAACGGCGCCAAGGTGACGAAGCCCACCGTCGCCACCGCCCAGAAGAGCGGCGACGACTTCAAGGCCACCCTCACCGTGAAGGACATGGTGGTGTGGGGCCTCATAACCATGGTGCCCATCTCGCCGATGGCCGTGTACGGCGGCGTGTTCGCCGACTCCGGCGGAATGCCCACCCTGGCTTTCCTCATCGGCTTCGTGGCGGTGCTGTTCTCGGTGTTCTCGTTCGGCATCATGATCCAGCACTTCCCGTCGTCGGGGTCAATCTTCACCTACGTCAGCCACGTGTTCGGCAAGGCTCCGGGCTTCATAGCCGGATGGCTGATGCTGCTTCAGTACCTGGTCAGCCCGGCCATGGTGTACCTGATCGCAGCCATAGCCATCCACAGCATGCTTCCCGAGGTCCCGATACTGGCGCTTTGCTTCGGCTTCTTGGCCATCGTGGCCATCGTGTCGCTGATAGGCATGAAGACGGCCATGGTGGTGAACAAGGTGGCATTGGTGGCCCAGCTGGTCATCCTGGCCTTGTTCGTCGTGTGCGGCATCGTGTACGTCGTGCAGCATCCTGAAAGCGCCAACTTCTCGCCGACCAACGTGTTCAACCCCGACAAGTTCGAGCTGGGCGGAACGATGTCGGCCGTGTCGCTGGCCGTGATGTCCTATGTCGGGTTCGGCGCCATCGCCACCCTGACGCAGGAAGCCAAGGACCCCAAGCACGGACCGTCGCGCGCAATGATGGTCATGGCCGTCGTGCTGTGCGTGCTGTACGTGCTGCAGTGCTTCATAGCCACGTGCATCGACCCGTCCGGCGCGGCCTTCCAGGGCGACACCGACAACGCGTTCTACGCCGTGGCCAAGCTGGCGGCAGGGCCGTGGCTGATGGTGGTGTGCGCCGTGGGCGTCGCGTTGGCGCAGGGCGTGTTCACCGCAATCGCGCAGCAGAACTCCATCGCGTTCGTCATGTTCACCATGGCGAAGGGCGGATGCCTTCCGAAGTTCATGGCCAAGATGGACAAGCGCACCAACTCCCCGTTGAACGCGGTCATCTTCATAATCGGGCTGTCCGTCGTGCTCACGCTGGTCTTCCAGTTCAGCGGCATAAACATGAACACGGTCGTGAAGATATCGAACTTCGGCGCGCTTTCCACCTACGTGATGCTGAACGTCTCGGTCATCGTGTTCTGCTGGTTCCAACTTAAGGAACGTGCCGGCGCGAAGGCGTTCTTCATGCACCTGCTGTTCCCGCTGTTCGGCGCGGCGGTGTGCTTCGCGATCCTGCTGTCGGTGGGCGACGTGGCCCTGATCGTCGGCTGCGTGTTCATAGTCATCGGAATCGTGTACTACCTGGTGCTGACCAAGGTTCTGAAGCGGCAGATAAACCTTGGGTAGCAGCCAGACGTTTGGAAATCCCGGGGTGTCGCAAGGCGCCCCGTTGCAATGGATGCAAGCCTCGGATAGGTGCTCTGAAGAGCACGGACAAGGGCGCTGAAAGGGCACTGAAAGCGCACGAGCGAAGCAAGGAAACCATGGCCGAAAGGAGCCATCATGACAGAAGCACAAGCATTCACGTTGAAGCTGGAACCGCAGGAGCAGCCCAAACCGTCCGAAGGCGCGATCCCCGAGCCTGCGACCAAGACGTACACCTGGAAGGGCAAGGGCAAGAAGTCCTTGACCTACGACGCCACAGCCGAGATGCTGCCGGTGCACGAGGACGACGGCACCCTCATCGGGCACATGTTCGCGCTGTCCTACGTCACCGACGAGCAGGACAAGTCCGACCGTCCGGTCACGTTCTGCTGGAACGGCGGCCCTGGCGGGTCGTCGGCCATGGTAAACGTCGGCGGCCTGGGGCCGCGGCGTGTGCCGATCGCGACGCTCGACCAGCTGCCTTGCCCCACGCAGCCTGAAGACAACCCTTACTCGCTGCTGCCTTCTTCCGACCTGGTGTACATCGACGCGCTGGGCACCGGATATTCCAAGGTGGCGAAGGGCTACGACCCCAAGAAGGTGTGGGGAGTGGACGGCGACGCCGATGCGTTCATGCGCGGCATCTCGCAGTGGCTCACCACGCACGACCGCTGGAATTCGCCGCTGTACCTGTACGGCGAGTCGTACGGCACCATGCGCAACGCGGTGCTGATGCGCGTGCTTGGCGAGCGCGGGATCGCGCTGACCGGCGTGGTGGAGCAGTCGACCATCCTGGACTACGCGCCCACCCTTTCCGGCAACGACCTTTACTACATGGGCATGCTTCCCGTGTACGCCGCCACGGCAAACCACTTCGGCAAGGCCGGCAAGGGCGTGGACCAGTTCAAGTGGTTCGACAAGGCATGGGACTTCGTCGACGAGAAGTACGGCCGCGCGCTGATCAAGTGCGACGAGATCGACCCCAAGGAAGAGAAGGCCGTAGCCAAGGAGATGTCGCAGCTGATCGGCATCCCGGCCGACATCATCCAGCAGAAGCACCTGCGCATCGAGCTTGACACGTTCCGCAAGCTGCTGCTGGCGGACGAGGGGCTGTTCATAGGCCGCTACGACACGCGCTTCACCGAGCCTGCCTATATGGACGTGCAGGGCGACAACGAGTTCTTCGCCGGCGAGGACCCCTCGGGCGACGCGATCATGTCCCCCGACCAGTCGGCATGGATGAAGCTGGTCCAGGAAACCGGCTTCAAGGGCTCGCCGCTGAACATGCTGCTGTCGTTCAAGGTGAACATGGACTGGAACTGGACGCATCAGGCGCCTGGCACCATGGGCAGCCCGTCGTGCCCCAACACGGCCTACGACATGGGCACGGCGCTTCGCCGCAACCCGCACTGCCGCGTGCTGTTCTTCGGCGGCATCCACGATGCGGCCACGCCGTTCTGGAACGTCAAGCACGCCATGTCGAAGATGTTCCTGCCCGACAGCATAAAGGACCGCATCGAGTACTGCGTCCACGAGAACGGCCACATGGCCTACGAGGACCAGCCCACCCTTGAGAAGATGGCCCCCGAGCTTGCCGCCTTCTACGACAAGCGCCATCAGGCATAGGGGCAACGGAACGAAACGCCAGGCGGCACGGGGCGCACGGCACGCGGAGTGCGGGACCTGCGCGACCCCAGCCGCCCGGCCTGGAAGGAAAGGAGGCCCGAGATGCTCAAGCCTGACCAACAAGCGATGGTCGATCGCGCACAGCATCAGGAAATCAACGGGTGGCGGCACATCAAGGTGAAGGGGAGCCCGTACGAGTGCGGGTTCCAGGAAGGCTACCTGCTGGCCGACGAGTACAAGGACGCGAGGCGCGTGTACGAGTACATGACGCTGGAAACGTTCGGAATGACCTACGACTGGTTCGCAGAGCAGTCGCTGAAGCTGCACAGGGACATGATCCCCGAGCGCTGGGCCAACGAGCTGCAGGGAATGGCCGACGGCCTGACCGCCGCCGGCGTGCCGGCAACGCTGGACGACATGATCGCCTGGAACGACTGGATGGAGGTCACCGGCTACTGGTGGCCCCAGAACGCCGGCAAGATCATGAGCCGTCCGCTGATGAAGACGCACCGCAAGGAACACTGCTCGGCCATCGTGGCCACAGGTTCCGCCACCGTCGACGGCAAGCCCTACCTGGGGCATGAGAGCTTCGACGAGTTCTGGAGCGGCCAGTACTTCAACGTGTGCAAGAGGGTGGAACCCGACGAGGGCCACGCCTTCATAATGCAGGCGTCCGCGCCGTGCATGCTTTCGTCGATGACCGACTTCTACGTGACCGACGCGGGGCTGAACATCACCGAGACCACGCTGGCCGGCTTCGACCGCTACGACGACGCGGGCATGCCCGAATGGGTGCGCATCCGCGACGCCGTGCAGTTCGCGGGCAACATCGACGAGTTCGTCGAGCGCCTTGATGCGGGCAACAACGGCGGCTACGCCAACGCGTGGCTGATCGCCGACCACAACACCGGCGAGATCGCGCGCTACGAGCAAGGCCTTGAGTTCACGTCGCTGAAGCGCACGTTCGACGGCGCGTTCTTCGGATGCAACGCCGTGTTCGACCCGCGCATCCGCAACCTGGAATGCAAGGACAACGGCTTCAACGACCCGCGTCAGCAGACCGGTGCCCGCCGCCAGAGGTGGATGGAGCTCATCGACCAGTACTACGGGAAGATCGACCTGGAGGTCGTGAAGAAGATGCTGGCCGACACGTACGACGTGTACCTGGGCTACAACTGCCCGTCCAGCCGCGACATCTGTTCGCATTACGACGTCGACCCGCAGTACTACGCCGACGACCCCGACGCCGTGTGGAACATCCCGTTCTACCCGGCCGGCTCGTGCGATGCGAAGGCCGCAGGCCCCGACGACGTGAAGAACATGAAGATGTGGGGCCGCTACGGCCGCGCCGACGGCGTGGAGTTCAACGCGAAGGACTTCATGGACCAGCACCCGCTGTGGAAGTGGATGGACGGATACCTGCAAGACCGGCCGACCCAGCCTTGGACGCTGTTCGACTAGGCGTTCGCGACGCTCATGGCAACCCGGGCGGCGCACCGTCGCCCTTTGGATAGCAAGCTGCAACAGGCCAAACCATAGGAATGGAGATGTTCGAAATGAAGCTATCAATGGAACAGATCGGGAAGATGTCGGAGGACTACAAGAAGATGTGCTGCCAGCACGTCGCCCAGCGCTCCGTCACGAAGAACGGCATCCTGGAATCGGCAGAGAGCGTCGAGGTCCTTAAGCGCATGAGCCCGCCGAACTTCGCGTTCACCATCGACGTGGACAGCCAGGCCGTGGCGAACCAGAAGATGTCCGG
The DNA here is from genome assembly GCA_948829205.1 of uncultured Eggerthellaceae bacterium. Classification (GTDB taxonomy): domain Bacteria; phylum Actinomycetota; class Coriobacteriia; order Coriobacteriales; family Eggerthellaceae; genus MGBC163016. The sequence continues at coordinate 6,478 of CAQLOA010000008.1, read as the reverse complement.
CCGCTGTTGGATGTTCGCATGCCTGAACGTGCTGCGCTTTCACATCGAGAAGGACCTTGACCTGCCGAAGGGCACGTTCGAGCTTTCGCAGGCGCACCTTGCGTTCTACAACAAGCTGGAACGCGCCGCATGGTTCCTCGAGCACATCGTGGCGACCGCAGACAAGCCGCTCGACGACCGCGAGGTCGACTGGCTGATCAGCACGCCCATGGCCGACGGCGGCGACTGGGACATGATCGCCGCGCTGGTGAAGAAGTACGGCGTCATGCCTCATCAGGGCATGTCCGAGACCCACTGCACCAACGACACCGCCGAGCTCAACACCGTGCTGTCGCACCTGCTGCGCCAGGACGCCATCAAGCTGCGCCAGATGGCCAACGAGAAGAAGGACACCACGGCGACCCAGCTAGAGATGCTGAACGAGGTGTACCGCGTGCTGTGCGTGTGCTTCGGCGAGCCGCCCAAGAAGTTCGACTTCACTTACACCGACAACAAGGGCAAGTACCATGAGGACCGCGACATCACCCCTCTCGAGTTCGCGAAGAAGTACGTGAAGATCGACCTCGACGACTACGTGGGCGTCATCAACGTGCCTGGCGACAGCAATCCTTACGGCCACGTGTACGCCATCCAAGATTCCGACCAGATCCCCGAGCGCCGCAACCTTTACGTCAACGTGCCGATGGACGAGCTGAAGGGCTACGTCATCGAGTCGCTGAAAGCCGGCGACCCGGTGTGGTTCGGCTCCGACGTGCTGCAGTGGTGCGACCGCAACGCAGGCGTCATGTCCCAGGATCTGTACGACCTTGAGGCGATGTTCGGCGTGAAATTCACCATGGACAAGGCGCAGCGCTTCGCCATGCACGAGAGCCTGCCCACCCACGCCATGACCATCGCCGGCGTTGACATCAAGGACGGCAAGCCCGACAAGTGGAAGATCGATAACTCCTGGGGCACCGAGAACCACGGCCAGAAGACCGGCAACAACGGCTACTTCGTGTGCACCGACGAGTGGTTCGACAACTTCGTGTACGAGGTCGCCATCCCCAAGAAAATGCTGAAGCCCGAGACCTTGAAGGCGCTGGACTCCGAGCCCATCGTGTGGCCGTTCTGGAACACCTTCAACCCGGTATTGGGTGCATAGGCGAACCCGAGGTCTGCGGCTGATCGCTGCATGATCGATTGGATCGACGTAGGGGCGCACTTCACGTGCGCCCTTTTTTTTGTGTCGCCAGCACGGGGGATGTGCCGCTCAGCGCCTACGATGCGCGTTCACCATGCCGATCAGTTCCTGCTTGGAGTGCACGTTCAGCTTCGAGTAGATGTTGCGCGTGTGATAGTTGACGGTTCCGGCTGCGATGTACAGCTCGCTCTGGATGGCGGCCGCCGAATAGCCTCTCGCCAGCAGCGCGAAGACGTCCATCTCCCTGTTGGAAAGCCCATGTTCCTTCCCTATGGAATACAGGTCCACTTCGAACGAGCCGACGTCGTTGGCTCCGGCGATCGAAGCACTCCCTGCCATGCCGGCTTCTCCGCCTGCGGTAGCATGCCCTACGGCTTCATGTGCAGCGTCCGCACCTCCCTCGCCCAGCCCCGACAGCGCGGGACCGTCCCCCGGCAGGCCTCGAGCCGCATTGCCTGATGACGCTGCCATCGAGCCTGCATCTGCCTGCGCGTTCGCGCCGACCTTCCCCACGTTCTGCGGAAGCGTCTTCTGCGCCTTCACGATGGCGACAATCAGGCAGACGGCGATTACCTCCACCCCTATGAACACCACCGCCAGCGACGCCTGCGAGTTCATCATGTCGTTGAGCGCCGAGTTCGAGAAGCATCCGGCGTACCAGCCTACGGCGTTAAGCGCGAAATGCACCACGCGGCATAGTGCATAGGTCTTCAGCGCGCTGATCGAGAAGAAGTCGGCGAACCCGACGGCGATGGAGAACAGGGCGATCTCGATCCCCAGCTCGCCGATGGATATGAAGTGCGAGGCAGGCACGTGGTCGACCATGGTGAGGAACGGGACGAACACGCACACCATGAAGCACAGCGGCACGACCATGCACGTGAAGGCGTTCTCGCGGTTGGACACCACGATGAAGACGCATGCCGTGACCAGCAGGACCACGGTGACGGTCGTGTAGAAGAAATACGTGTAGCCGCTTTGGTAGGAGAAGTAGTCGAGGAAGCCCGAAGCAAACGCGAAGATCCCTATCGGGAAGATGACTATGAGGAAGTCGAGGGGGCGGTCCTTGACGGGTGCTTCAAGGTCGAATTCGGGGAACAGCGACTTCCTGACCGAGTGCAGCATGAAGCCCGACACTATGGGAAGCAGCGCGGTTACCACCAGCACCGCGACGCGCGGAAGGTACATCGCCGTCATGCATATCCCAACCGACACGGCAAGAAGCGCCGGGAAGCTTCCTATGGTGGCCTTGAGGCCCACGCGCCTGTAAGCAACCACCCACTGCTGGGCGAGGATGCCCGAAAAGACGCCCGTCACGGCCGCGCCTGCAAGCGTAAGCCACATGACGTCGGGCTCGCTCAGTCCCACCATCAGAAGCGTGCCCACGGACGTCCCCAGGGACGACGCGACCTTCATCTTCCCCGTCATTATCTTCTCGGGAAGGTCGGCCGGGCCGAACGCGATGACCAGGACCGCAACGGACATCAGAAGACTGCTCAGCGTGTACGGTATGCCCATCAGCGACACGGGCGCGGCGGCCTCGATGCCTGCGCTGTTTGCGTAGAACAGCAGATATATCCAGGAAAGCAAAAGCGCGACGCCGGAATACGCAGGAAGTATCACTCCGCGGTCTGCAGAAATGTAACCGAATTCGGTGTCATTTGCGGGCTGCTGCGACAATTGCGTCTCCTGACCTCTCGCACGTGACCATGCGTCCAATTATCCACCCAAATTCGCGCGAAGGCGGCCCTCATGGGCGCGAACCATAAGCAGTTTATGGGGTCGTGGCGCAAAACAATATGCGCAAACGGGCGGGTGGACCCGCCTTCGAACCATATGCGAACCATAAGGAACGAACGTTTTCCGCCAGCTGCTGCTTCCGTAGATTCTTTCCCAACGGTTGCCGGGCAAAGGGCCTGGCCATGACATGAAAGGTTGTACGCATCATGACCGAAGCAAAGCAACTATCGAAGGGAAGGCTGTTCCTGGCGCTGGCCGCGCTGTTCCTTTCCTCAATGTGCACGTTGGGCGACCTGGTGGTGAACCCGATCGTCGCGAACCTGTACGAAGTGTTCGCAGACGACCCCGAGTGGCTGATCAACTTCTCCATCACCGGCCCGGCCCTGGTGGGCCTTCCGTTCGGCATCCTTGCCGGCGTCCTGTGCGACAGGATGGACAAGAAATGGATCATGGTGATCGGCTTCGCCATCTTCACCGTCAGTGCGGTGTTCGGCGCCGTCGAGAACATCTACCTGTTCACCACGCTCCGCTGCTTGGCCACCGGCGTAGGCTGGGGCATCACCAACACGGCGGCGCTGGCCATCCTCGCCGACATGTTCCCGAACGAGGACGAGCACGGCAAGTTCGTGGGCTGGTACAACTCGGCGATGTCCATCATGGGCGCCCTCATGGCCGCAGTTGCCGGCGTGCTGGCCGTTGCGGCATGGCAGAACGCGTTCTTCACCTACTGGATCGCAGTTCCCGTGCTGGTCATGCTCATCCTGTTCCTCCCGAAGATGCCGCCTTCTCACGCTGCGAACGCCGAGGACGGCACGAAGGCCCCGGCCGCCCCTGTCGGCTGGTGGACGAAGCTCGTCCCGCTGACCATCCAGGTTTTCTTCGTGGCCATCTGCTACTTCGTGATGCTTTACATGATCGCCGTTTACGTGGTTGACGCAGGCGTGGGCGACGAGGCGTTCATCGGCATGCTGGCGTCCGCGGGCACCATCGCGACCGCCGTGGCGTCGCTCGTGTTCGGCGCGGTTTACAAGCGCATGAAGAACTTCGTCTACGTGCCGGCGCTGTTCGTCATGGCCGCTTGCTTCATCGCCATGGGCTTCTTCCCGAGCCCCGTCGTCACCATCGTAGGCGTCGTGGTCGCCGGCTTCTTCTGGCCGTTCTACTTCTGCTACTTCTACGTGCGCGCCACCGAGCTGGTGCCTGCGTCGAAGGGAGGCACCGCGACTTCCATCGTGGCGTTCTCCGACGGGCTCGCCGCGACCGGAAGCTCGTACCTGCTGACCGGCCTGGTGGGCGCAACCGGCATGACCGCCGTGGGAGTGTGGCCGATCATGGGCTACGTCCTGGTGGCCGTGGCCGTGGTGTCCATCATCTACCTGCTCGCCTTCCGCAAGGCCCCGGTTGCCAACGCGCAGGGCGCCGAAGCCGTAAGCGACGAGGCACAGGAAGCCCGCGACGAGGGACTTGGCAACAAATAGCGACATGCCGTAAGTGCACATCGGCGTCGGCAGACCCCTAGATGCCCTTCGCCGACCGCATGCACGAAGCCAAGGGGGATGAATCTCTTCGGATTCGTCCCCCTCGCATAAAGACCTCTCGCAACAAAGGGCGCCCTCCATGCCACAAAGTCGAGACGCCCTTCCTGAACACGCATTCTCTTTCGTACTAAGGACGCAAAATGCACAAGACGGTAGACAAGGTAATCAAAAGTTCGTGTATCTTCACCGCGAACACCCTCGAACCCATCGAGGGTGCGGTGCTGGTCTCGGGCAACGAAATAGTCGACGTCGTACCGCTTTCCGAGGCCGATGGCCATATCGGCCCGGACACCGCTGTCTACGACTGCGGAGACAAGACGGTGGTTCCCGGGTTCAACGACGCGCACACTCATTTTATCCAGAACGGCGTCATGAAGGACGCCGACTACACGCTGAGCCTCGAAGGCGCATCCACCAAGGAAGAAGTCTGCTCCCGCATACGCGAATTCGCCGAAGCTCATCCCAACAACGCCTGGATCGCGGGCTGCGACCTCAACTTCTCGGAATGGGAAGGCGGCGAGGAACCCACGAAGGAGCTGCTCGACAAGCTGGTGCCCGACCGTCCCGCCTACTTCGCGTCGTGGGACATGCATGTGGGCTGGGTCAACAGCAAGGCGCTCGAAGCCGCAGGCTACGCTCCCGACAAGCCAGATCCCGAAGGCGGCATCATTGGCCGCAACGAGGACGGATCGCTGAAGGGGCTGAACTACGAGCCGCCTGCCAACGACCCCGTGTGGGGCATGGCGAACCTGGCGGCCGACATGGACCATGCGCTTGGAAGCGTTATAGGGGAATGCCTTTCCTACGGCGTCACCGCAACCGGATGCGTCTGGCCCTACGGCGGCATCCCCGAGGACGACACCATCCGCGTCTTCTCCGAGTTCGAACGCGACGGCAAGCTTCCCATCCGCGTCAGCTGCTTCGTGAAGTTGGAAGACGGCCTTGCCAACGCGCGCCGCTACGCCCGTGAGCTTGTCGGCGAGCATCTGCGCTTCGCCGGAACCAAGATGATCACCGACGGAGTGTGCGAGGCCCATACCGGTTTCCTCACCGAGCCCTACGCCGACGATCCCACGACGTGCGGCGAGCCCACGATGGGCTACGACGAGCTGCTTCCGCTGGTCAGGCAGGCCGACGCAGCCGGTTACAGCGTTCGCCTTCACGCCATCGGCAATGGGGCCGTCAAGCAGGCGCTGGACGTGTTCGAGAAGGTGGGGCAGGAGCAGGGCTTCAAGGGCCACCGCAACGCCATAGAACACATCGAGACTTGCCGCCCCGAAGACATCGACCGCTTCGCCAGGCTCGGCGTGGTCGCCTCGATGCAGCCGATTCATTCGGTGCTGAACGTTGAAGGCTACCCCGTGCTTCTCGGCGAGAAGTGGGTCCCTTACATGTGGCCTGTGAAGTCGCTGATCGACGCCGGAGCCATCGTGGCCGCAGGCACCGACGCGCCGGTGTGGAACCTGAACCCGATGGAAGGCGTATATGCCGCGATAACCCGTCAACAGCCCTGGGACGGCAAGCCGGAAGGCGGTTTCGTCCCCTCGCAGCGCATCACGCTGGCGCAGGCGCTGCAGGCGTACACGTACGGTTCGGCGGTCGTGGAGAATTTCGATGACCGTATCGGCACCCTTGCTCCCGGCAAGCTTGCCGACGTCGTCGTCATGGACCGCAACCTGTTCAAGTCGACGCCTGACGAGATTTTGGGCGCCAAGCCCGTATACACGTTCATCGACGGCGAAGTGGTGTTCGAGGCCCCTGGGCCCGACCGCGCAGAATAGTTTCTTACGACCGGGGGCCCGATGCGGGCCCCCGCTGCATTTCAAGGAGGCAAGGCCATGACGGAGGCATCGCAGATGGGCAAAGGACGGGTGGCGTTGGCGTTGGCGGCGCTGTTCCTGTCGTCTATGTGCACGATGGGAGACCTTGTCGTAACCCCCGTCGTGGCAAACCTGTATGAGGTGTACTCCGCCGAGCCGATGTGGCTGATCAACCTGGGAATAACCGGTCCTGCGCT
>CAQLOA010000007.1:16703-22795 GCA_948829205.1 uncultured Eggerthellaceae bacterium | reverse complement strand
GCTCACCTCCTCTGGTCTAAACGGCTCTGGTTAGGTGGTCCCAGAGCAGGACAATAGCCTGAACAGTTTAGCAGAAGGCAAGCGATAATCCCAGCCGTCCTGCGAAATCCATGGCCACCGCCCAATGTCACCACGCCCATCGACCCCACTTCGTCCCCGGCGCCGGCGTGGCCGATTTTCCGCCGGCGCTTGGCTGCATCATAGCCACGCGGTTCGAAACGCGGGTTACAGAACGCTGTTGCGAGACCTTTCCGGAGCCTAACGCCGGACTCTTCCGAATCGAAGTCCCTTCGGTCGAATGTCGAATCTTTGTCGAACGCAGAACTCCATGCAGCGATGACGAATGCGTCAGGGGACGTTCGCTTTTGGAACATTGGCATGCCTCTCTCTCATCCGATTCGACGTCCCTTCGCGCGGCCTCGACGGAGCTGATCGGCGAAGAGCGGACAGAATGCTAATAGCTGCGGCTACCTGAGAGCATTTTGAGCGAAGTCGAATCTTCGCCTTATACGCCCCGTCTTGGCCGCGCAACGTCTCATAAGGATTTCGAGTAGGCATGCCAATGTGCCAAAAGCGAACGTCCCCTGTCACTACAAGACGAAGCGATGCAAAAGTGACGCAGGGTTACTTTGCAAAGGCCAGCAGATCCAGTGGATTCTCGACGTAGAAGTCGGGCTCGGCATCCTCGGCCTTGAAGTCTTCCTTCTTGTGATAGCCCCAAAGCACGGCGGCGGTGGCGGTCCCTGCATTGCGACCGGCCTTCACGTCCCCTGGCGAGTCGCCTATATATATGGTATCGGGAGCAGCGGTCTTCAAGAACTTCATGGCAATCTGGATGCCTTTGGGGTCGGGCTTGCGGGGAATCAGCTCGCTTTCGCCGAACATGACGTCCACCATGCCGGGAAGCAGTCGGTTCATTATGACGTCGACGCCGGGCTGCAGCTTGTTGGACACCACTCCCAGCCCGATGCCGCGCTCGCGCAATTGCTTCAGAAGCTCGACGACGCCCGGGAACGGAACCGTGTGCTCGTAGTACTCCATGAAGTGCTCGTTCCAGAGCGCCATGGCCTCTTCGCGCGTCTCCTCGGAAGCGTCGGGCGGAAGCGCCAAGTAGATGAGCCTTCGCACGCCCGCGCCGACGTAGCTCAGGATCTCCTCCTGGGTGTGCTCGGGCGCGCCCACGTCGCGCAGGATGCGGTTGGTGAGCAACGTAAGGTCGGGAACCGTGTCGAGCAAGGTCCCGTCGAGATCGAAAACGAAAGTGTCGAACTTGCGTTGTTCCATAAGTTAATTGTAGCAGCAGCGCCCACCGACGCCGCCAGCCGTAAACAAGCCGTGCGCTTTTGGGACGGTCCTAAAAGCGCAAAAGCGCGCCAAAAAGCGCACTAGTCGCTGGGCGTCTCCGTCATGAACAGGATGCCCAGGGTGCCCGGCCCGCAGTGGCTCGATATGGTGCAGCTGGCCGTGGTGGTGTGGATGTTCTCGAAGCCACGCTCCTCCAGCATGGCCCGCACGTCGGCCTCCACCTCGTCGCTGACGCCGGAGTGCGTGATGAATATCTCGTCCTTCACGACGTCGGGATACTTCGCCAGCGTGTCCTCCACGTAATGCTCGAGCACACGCTTCATCTTCCCGCGGTAGAGCTTCCCCACCTTCATGGCGCCGCTCTGGTTGTCCACCAATATTCCAGGATGGCAGCTCATCATCTTGCCCAGGTGCGCAACGACGGCGGGGCAGCGGCCCCCTGCGACAAGGAACTCCATCGTGTCAACGACGAACGAGGCGTGGGAGCGGCCATGCAGCTCGGCGGCCTCGCTCGCGATGGCGTCGCCGTCCATCCCCGAATCGCGCATGCGACAGGCGGCAAGCACCTGAAGGCCCACTCCCGTCGACAGGCTCTTGCCGTCGACGACGTGCACGCCTTCCACGTCTCTGGCCGCCTCGGTGGCGTTCTCGTACGCCGCAGAAAGCGCGCTTCCTAGGCTGAAGTGGATCACCTGGCGGCCGCCTTCGGCAAGCTCTTCGAAGTACTGGCGGTACTGGTAGGGCGTGCATGCGCCGGTGGTGGGCAGCGACTTGTCGTCCCAGTAGCCCTCGAACAGGTCGGCCGGGGTTATGTCGACGCTGTCCAGGTGGTCCTTACCGCGGAACTCGATGTGAAACGGGAAGGTGTGGACGCCGTGTCGTTCGCGCAGCTCCTCCGACAGGTCGCAGGTGCTGTCGGCGCTTATGACGACATCGCTCATGTGCTCCTCTTCTCTACTCGGCTGTCAAGTGCGTGCGGCCGTGTCAAAAGCGAACGTCCCCTTGACACGCCACCTGACACGGCCGCAACCAAATCTACTCGACGAAAAGGTCGGCGAACTGGAAAGTGGTGCAGTCCACCAGGCCACGGTTGGTCAGTCGCAGCTCGGGCAGGCAGGCCAGCGGAATGAGGGCCATGGTCATGAACGGCGAGGGCATCGTGCAGCCGATGTCGGCCCACGTCTGCTCCAGCGCGTGCACCTTCTCGCTCATCTCGGCGGCGCCAAGGTCGTTCATCAGTCCGGCGATCGGAAGCTCCACAAGCCCCAGCACCTCGCCGTCGGCCACGACCACCATGCCTCCGCCGCATTCTGCCAGCGTGTTGGCGGCCAGCGCCATGTCGGCATCGTTGGTGCCCACCACCAGCAGGTTGTGGGCGTCGTGCGCCACGGTGGACGCCATGGCCCCACGCTTGATGCCGAAGCCTTTGGTGAAGCCCACGCCGAAGGTGCCCGTCTCGTGGTGGCGCTCGAAAACGAACGTCTTCAGGACGTCCTGGGAAAGGTCACTGTGCAGCTGGCCGTCCTTCACCGACAGGTCGACGTGGGTCTCGAAAGCGCCCACCTTCCCGGGGATTATCTCGATGGTGCGCACCGTGACCTCGTCGCCGTCGGCAGCACCCTCGGGCGCTTCCACCGCGAAGTCGGCCGGAGACAACGTGCGGCCCAGGTGCATGGAATGCGTAACCCACTCGGGGAACTCGAAGCGCGGGTAGTCGAACAGGGGCTTGCCGTTCTCGGCTACCACCTCGCCGTCGATCATCATGCGCACGACGTTGAGGCTGTCCAGGCCGTCCAGGAACACGATGTCGGCGCACTTGCCCGGCGTGATGGACCCCAGCTCGTTGTCCATGCGGAAGCAGGTGGCCACGTTGATGGTCATCATCTGGATGGCCTGCACCACGGGGATGCCGCAGTCCACGGCCACGCGCAGCACGTGGTCGAGGTGCCCGTCCTCGACAAGCGTGTGCGGATGCGTGTCGTCCGAGATCAGGTTGGCGAAGCGGGTGTCGATGTCGTTGTCGGTTATGGCGTGGGCGAGCTCGGGGAGGTCGTGCCATGCCGACCCGTAGCGCAGCTGGGCGTACTGGCCCAGGCGCATCTTAGCCAGCGCGTCCTCGGCGCGCGTGGACTCGTGGCAGCAGCGAACGCCCGAAGCCACGTACGCGTTCAGGCCGCGGTCGGTCTCGGGAACGGAGTAATGGCCGGTCACCACCTTGTCGGCCTTCAGCGTCTCGGCCAGCTCACCGTGGGCGTGGTCGGTTCCGGCCAGCACGCCGGGGAAGTTCATCATCTCGCCCAGGCCCACGACGCCTTCCCAGGTCATGGACTCGGCTATGTCGGCAGGGCCTATGGATGCGCCCGTGTCCTCGAAGCCGGGCACCGCGGGAACGCACGACGGCGTGGTGACCATGGCCTTCAGCGGGGTGCGGGCGGCGTCGTCCATCATGACCTTCACGCCTTCGAGCCCCAGAACGTTGCATATCTCGTGAGGGTCCCAGTAGATGCCTGCGGTTCCGTGGGGGACGACCGCGCGGGCGTACTCCCCCGCCCCCATCATGGACGACTCCACGTGGATGTGCCCATCCAGGAACCCAGGCGCTATAGTCTGTCCGGCGGCGTCGATCACCTGCGTGCCCTCGCCGATGCAGTGGTCGGCCTGCCCTATGTAGGCGACCCTCCCTTCGGCGATGGCCACGTCGACGCCCTTCTGGATTTCGGCCGTGCACACGTTCACGAGGTCGGCACCCTTGATGACCACGTCGGCCGGCTTTTCGCCCTGCGCCACCGCGGCGAGCGCCTGCGTGCATTCCCAGAGCGGTTTCTTGCAGAAATGATTGAGCATGGGACGCCTCCTAGCCCTTTCGCGAGCATTGACTTGCGCATGCGTCCATCATACGACCTTTACGGGACGCGCGGTATACGAACCTTTGTCAATTTCCCGCCCGCAGCCTGCGCCGGGGTTCGCCAGGCTTAGGCTTGAACCGTTCGCTTCGAACCGCCTTGGAACCCGCACGAAAGGAAGACCATGGCCGCATCGCACAGGAACATATCGTCCGCCGAGATAAGAGCCGCCGTCGAGCACGCCTACGAAAAGCTTCGCGACACGACGGGCGGGAAGAACGCCGACTACATCCCCTACCTGGCGAACGTCGACCCGAAGCTGTTCGGCATAAGCGCATGCCTGCCCGACGGCAACGTGATATCCGTGGGCGACGCCGACGTGACCTTCGGGATGGAGTCGGTGTCGAAGGTGCCGACGGCGATCCTCGCCATGCGCGAGTACGGGGCGCTGGGCGTGCTCGACAAGGTAGGCGCGGACGCCACGGGCCTGCCGTTCAACTCGATCATGGCGCTGCTGCTCGAGAAGGACCGCCCTTCGTCGCCGCTGGTGAACGCCGGCGCCATCGCGGCATGTTCGCTGGTGGAGCCCGTGGGGGACGCCGACGGAAAGTGGAAGGCCATCGTCGACAACATCACCGAACTGACGGGCACGAAGCCCGAGGTCATCCAAGAGCTGTACGCCTCCGAGTCGGCGACGGACTTCAACAACCGGTCCATCGCGTGGCTGCTGAAAGACTACGGGCGCATCTACGACGACCCCGAGATGTCGCTGGACCTGTACACGCGGCAGTGCTCGCTGGGCACGACCGCCCGCGACCTGGCCGTGATGGCCGCAACCATCGCCAACGACGGGTTCAACCCCGTCACCGACAAGCAGGTGTTCGACCCGGAGCTTGCGCCGAAAGTGACGTCGATGATCACCACCGTCGGCTTCTACGAGCGCACGGGCGACTGGCTATACAAGTCGGGGCTGCCCGCGAAGTCGGGGGTTGGCGGAGGCGTGCTGGGCGTCATGCCGGGAATGTTCGGCATCGCGGCGTTCTCTCCCCCGCTGGACGAGGCCGGGAACTCCGTGAAGGCGCAGCTGGCGCTGATGCAGATAATGGACGAACTCGGACTGAACATCTTCGCCGCAAGCCGCCTGTGCGTATGCGGGTGATGCAGGCGCCCGGCGCTAGCCGTCGGTGACGTTGCCCGATTGCTTCAAGTCGATCGGGTCGCCCCCGAACGTGGGCGGCGCTCCCACAAGCGCCTTGACCAGGTCCTTCGACCTTGCAGGAATCTCGCGAATGTCCCACATGAACTGCTCTCTGAACGTGCGGAAGTCCGACGGCACGCCAACGGCCTCCAGCCCAAGGCCTACGGCGTCGTACAGCGCGCGGTAAAGGTGGTAGGTCTGCGTGGACACTATCACGCGCTCGGCCCCGAACACGTGCTTTGCGCGGTACATGCTCTCATAGGTCGAGAAGCCCGCATGGTCGCAGAACACGTCGGCGGCGGGGACGCCCTGGTCCACCGCGTACTGCTTCATTCCCTGCACCTCGTTGTAGGAAACGGTTCCGTGGTCTCCGCTCATGATCAGCTTGGGTGCAGCACCCGCCTTGTAGAGGTCTATGGCGTTGTCCAAGCGGTCCTGCAGGATGGGCGAAGGCGTGCCATCCGGGTAGACGAGCGCGCCCAGAACAACGATGGCGTCAGCCTTCGAATCGGCCGCTTCGTCAGAGGAAACGATGCGCTCGGACGCGGAACCGACCACGACGGCGTTGGTCGCCGCGAGGAACGCCGCAAGCAGCGCTGCGACGGCGGCAACCGCAAAGGCCGCAACACGGAAGCCTTTGTGGCGGCGCCAGAAGGACGGCTTTTCGGCGGAATGTGCTCCTATTTCATGCAAGACATGATAGCAAAGGCCACCTTCGCGGCGAAAATCCGGCGAAAGTCCGCAAT
>CAQLOA010000007.1:0-16693 GCA_948829205.1 uncultured Eggerthellaceae bacterium | reverse complement strand
GGGGGGGGGGAATGCTCCCCGCAATTCCGCTCGCATGCACGCCGCGCCTTACTTCCCGGCCTTCACCAGCTCCTCGGCCATCTCGCGCAGCTTGAACTTCTGCACCTTCATGGAGGGCGTCATGGGGAAGTCGTCCACGAAGAACACGCGCTTGGGCACCTTGTACCGGGCGATGCGGGGAATCGCCCACTCGCGCACGGCCTCCTCGGTCAGGTCTTCGTAGCCCGGACGCACCCGGAGGAACGCGCCCACGATCTCGCCGTACTTCGCATCAGGGATGCCCACCACCTGCGCGTCGAGCACTCCCGGATGCGTCAGCAGGAAGTTCTCCATCTCCAAAGGGTAGATGTTCTCGCCGCCGCGGATGATCATGTCCTTTATGCGTCCCGTGACGCGGTAGTAGCCGTCCTCGTCCACCATCCCCAGGTCGCCCGAATGCAGGTAGCCGTCGGCGTCGATCGCCTTGGCCGTTTCCTCGGGCATCTTGTAGTAGCCCTTCATGACGTTGTAGCCCTTGCAGCAGAGTTCTCCCGGCTCGCCAACGCCGCAGATGTGGCCGTCGGACGGGTCGATCACGCGCACGTCTACTGGCGGGTGCTTCTTGCCCACCGTCTCGCACTTGTGTTCGATGTCGTCATCGGCCGAGGTCTGCGTGAACACGGGACTGGTCTCGGTCAGCCCGTAGCATATGGTGATCTCGGTCATGTTCATCTTGTCCATGACCTCGCGCATGGTCTCGGGCGGACAGGGGCTTCCGGCCATGATTCCCGTACGCATGTGAGACAGGTCGAACGTGTCGAAGTCGGGGTGGTTGAGCTCGGCGATGAACATGGTGGGCACGCCGTAGACGGCCGTGGCCTTCTCCTTGTGCAGCGCCTGCAGCACGAGGCTGGCGTCGAAGTCCTCCACTATCAGCATGGTGGACCGATGTGTGAGGTTCGCCATGACCCCCAGAACGCATCCGAAGCAGTGGAAGAACGGCACGGGAAGGCACACGCGGTCGGCAGGGCCGAGCTTCTGCCCCTCGCCGATGTAGAACCCATTGTTCAGGATGTTGCGATGCGTCAGCATGACGCCCTTGGGAAAGCCCGTCGTGCCCGACGTGTACTGCATCATCACGACGTCGTTGTTGTCGAACTGGTTGCTGGCCCACTCGAGGTCGCTGTCGGGCCTGTGCTGCCCAAGCAGTAGCAGCTCTGGCACGCTGTAGAAGCCGCGGTGCTTCTCGGGTCCCATGTAGATGAGGTTCTTGAGGTGCGGGTAGGTCTCGGTCTCGAGGTAGCCGCGGGGCATCTGCAGCGACTCGGGAACCAGGTCGCGGACGATCTGCAGGTAGTCCACGTCGCGGTAGGCGTCGATGATGCAGAGCGCCTTCATGTCGGACTGCTTCAACACGTAGTCGATCTCGTGGCTTTTATATATGGGGTTCACGGTGACCATCACGATGCCGACCTTGGCCGTGGCGTACATGAACGTGAGCCAGTCGGGGATGTTGCGTGCCCACACGCCAAGATGGTCGCCCGGCTGCATGCCTATGGCGAGCAGCCCCTTCGCCAGCGCGTCGGTGCGCTCGTCGAAGTCCTTGTAGGTCCAGCGCAGGTCGCGGTCGGGATACACGACGAACTCGTGGTCGGGCTCGATTGCGACCTGCTGCCTGAAGTAGTCGCCTATCGTCAGCTCCGAATGGAGCGGATAGTCAGGGTCGCCCGGAACGGGCTGCTTGTTTTCCTCCATATGAAAGCGCTCCTACAAAGGCGTATAGACGCACGCTAGGAACTTCGCGTTCTCGCCATTGTGCGCGCGAACCTGATGAGGCACGATGGAATCGTAGTAGATGCTCTCTCCCGGATGCAGCACGAACACGTCGTTGCCGTACTCGATCTCGATGCATCCCTCCATGCCGTAAAGCCATTCCTCGCCCTCGTGGCTGTCCAGCTTGTGCGTGGCCTCGCCGGTTGGCGTCACCGTGATGACGAACGGGTCCATGTGGCGCGATGGGCGTCCCGCTGCCAGGCTGAAGTAGCTGAGGTCCCCCGCGTCGCGGGCGGTCTGCAGCGTCTTCACGCGTTCGACCTCCTCCATCTGCCGGGAATCGATGTAGGCCGGGCCGAACGACTCGTCGTCGTCCATCAGCGTTCCCAGACGCACGCCCAGTGCGCGCGTCAGCTTGATCAGAGGGGCGAGCGAAGGCGGGACCTCCCCGGCTTCGAGCTTCTCTATTACCTCCGGGTCGCAGCCGCACCTGGCCGCAAGGTCCTGCACCGACAGATGATGCGCTTCGCGAAGCGTCGTTATCTTGTTCCCCAGGCGGTTGCTCTGGTCCATTATGGCCTCCTTGAAACCATGCGGCTTTGCGGCGTCGCAATGCGTCGCCGTGGCGCGGATGCAGGCGGACGTGCGCATTGCGGCGCGGACGTCTGCCAGCATGCGTCAAACGAAGGGACTATGATAGCAAAAGCGGGTGCGTCCTACGCGCCATGCCGCAGCATCAGGAGACGCGGGTGCGCCCGACGGCGTCATGCCATCCCGCAAGGAGGCGCTGGCGCCATTCGTCGGTGCCGGAGGGGTCGAACTCCCCTTCCTTGCGCCCGAGTCCCCGGATCTCGTCGAGCCCGCTCCAAAAACCCGTCGCAAGCCCGGCCAAATAGGCTGCCCCCAGGGCCGTGGCCTCGGCGTTTTCGGGGCGCCTGACGGGCAGGTTCAGCAGGTCGGACTGGAACTGCATGAGAAACTCGTTCGCCGACGCGCCACCGTCCACATTCAACTGGCGAAGGCTTATGCCCGCATCCTCCTCCATGGCGCGCAGCAGGTCGCAGACCTGGTAGGCAAGCGCCTCCAGCGAGGCACGCACTATGTGGGCGCGGCCTGCGCCGCGCGTCAACCCGTAGATGGCTCCGCGCGCCTCGGCGTCCCACCACGGCGCGCCAAGCCCCGTGAACGCCGGGACCACGTACACGCCTTCGGTGTCGGGCACGCTTGCGGCGATGGCGCTGGAGTCGGCGACGTCGTCCAGTATCCCCAGCTCGTCGCGCAGCCACTGCATCAGCGCGCCTGCCATGAACACGCTGCCTTCCAGCGCGTAGTGCACACCTTCCACCTCGGGCGCCACGGCCGCGATCGTGGTCACCAGCCCATGCCTGCTGGCACATGCTTCGGGGCCGGTGTTCATGAGAAGGAAGCAACCCGTCCCGTAGGTGCTCTTGGCGTCGCCAGGCTCCCAGCATCGCTGCCCGAACAGC
This sequence comes from uncultured Eggerthellaceae bacterium, assembly GCA_948829205.1. Taxonomy (GTDB): domain Bacteria; phylum Actinomycetota; class Coriobacteriia; order Coriobacteriales; family Eggerthellaceae; genus MGBC163016. The sequence continues at coordinate 13,454 of CAQLOA010000007.1, read as the reverse complement.
GCCGCCTGCTGGTCGCCCGCCACGCCGCATATGGGAATCCCCTGCACTATGCCGGGGTTCGACGTCACGCCGAAGAATCCCGTCGATGGCTTCACTTCGGGCATCATCGACGCAGGGATGCCGAACAGGTCGAGCAGCCACGGGTCCCACTCGCACGTGTGGATGTTGTACAGCATGGTGCGGCTGGCGTTCGTCATGTCCGTGGCGTGCACCTCTCCGTAGGTCAGCTTCCACACCAGCCAGCTGTCCACCGTGCCGAAAGCGAGCCTCCCAGCGGCGGCGCGTTCTCGCGCGCCTGGCACGTGGTCCAGAATCCACGCTATCTTGCTGGCCGAGAAGTAAGGGTCGGGGACCAGCCCGGTCTTCTCGGCGACCATGCGGGCAACGTCCGGGTCGCCGCACACGTCTTCGATCATCGGCGCGGTTCGACGACATTGCCACACTATGGCGTTGTGAAGCGGCTCGCCGGTCTCGCGGTCCCACACAAGCGTGGTCTCGCGCTGGTTGGTGATGCCGATGGAGTCTATCTGCGACGCGTCCACGTTGTTAGCCAGCAGCAGCTCGGTCAGCACTCCAAGCTGCGACGACAGGATGTCGGCCGGGTCGTGCTCCACCCAGCCAGGCTGCGGGTACACCTGCGGGAACTGCCGCTGCATCCGGGCGACGATGTTGCCCTGCCTGTCCACCAGCATCGCCCGCGACGAAGTGGTCCCCTGGTCGAGCGCGATCACGAACTTCTTGTCGGCGTTGTCTGATCCCATGCCGTCGGCCTCCTGTGCCTGCATCTATTCCCCGGCCAAAGCGAACCGCATGTACACCGGGTTGTGGTCCGAGTAGGCGAAGTCCAGGTCGAGCGTCTTCTGCTCGAGGCACCGGACGTTGTCGGAGTAGACGAACGCGTCCATGACCCACCGGTCGTTCGTGCCGTCGTAGGGACGCCCGGCGTCGCGGCAGGTGGCCGCCGAGTCGAACTCGCCCGCGTCGAGCTGGGCCTTGCACGCCACCGTGAAGCCTTCGGGCACGCCTGCGAAGTCGAACGGCTTGGCCCAGCTTGCCTCGGTGTCGGTGGCGTTTCCGAACACCTCGTTCGACACGCCGATCATGTCGTGGTTGAAGTCGCCCCCGGCTATGACGTAGTTGCCGGCGTCGCGCTCCTTGCGCATGTCCTCGTAAAGCATGTCGCGTTGGCCCTGCATGACCTGCGCGTCGGCGCCATAGGCCGAAAGGTGCACGTTGAACAGCACCAGGTCGACGCCGGAGGATGTGGGGATGCGGGTTATGGAATAGCAGCGGTCGAGGTCTAACAGCTTGCTGAAGCTGTCGGATATCGGAAGGCTTCGGCGCAGTGCGCCTTCCACCTCGTAGCGCGAGAAGGTGACCATGCCGGCGCGGTTGGCCCCATGCGGTGCGTAAGGTGGCCATGCCAGGTAGGGCGAGTCGTAGTTTTGGGCGAACACGGAGGCATCGTTCGGGAAGGCGTCGACCAGCAGCGCATATTCGTCCACGTCGTGGCTGCGCGTGCCATGCACGTCGACTTCCTGGAACATGACGAAGTCGGGGTTGAGCCCTTTGATGGCCTCGGCAGACCCCAGAACGTTGGAGCGCACATAGTCCGCGCTTTGCGCCACCGACCCGCTTCCGCCGTCCATGAAGAAGTCGAAGTCGGGGCCATAGGCGCCGAAGCCAAGGTTGGCGGCGACCACGGTGATCGGCGTCAGCCCGTCTCCCAGCTCGAGCTGCGCAAGAGGCTCTGCAGCCTCGTTCGCAGGCGGCATCGCCTGAAGCTCTAGGTTGTCTTCCAGCCGGTAGTAGCCGAGCATGACGTAGGCCACATAGATGGCCGCCGCGACGACGACCGCCCCCGCCACCGAGAGGATTCCGACCAGCACCTTCTTGCGCATAGGGCTCCTAACCGTTTCGAAGTCGGCTCAATGATAGCCGATTCGGCACGACGCAAGCGCGCTTCGCAAGGCGCGGCTGCGCGCCAGCGACAGCGGGCGGCCTCGGGCGCGAGGCCGCCGACGCCTGCAACTGCAACATGCCTACGGACGGGACAGCCCGTCGACGGGGACGATGGCTCCCGAGATGTAGTCGGCCATGTCGGAGGCCAGGAACAGGTAGGCGTTCGCAATGTCGTCGGGTTCGCCCATGCGGCCCAGGGGGATGGACTCGATGAGCGGCTTGATCACCGAGTCGGGCAGCGCATCCACCATGTCGGTATGGATGACGCCGGGCGCCACGGCGTTGACGCGGATGCGATGGCGTGCCAGCTCGCGGGCCATCGACAGGGTGAAGCCGTTGACGGCGAACTTGGACGTGGGATAGGCGCTTCCCGAGGGCTGTCCGTACTTGCCCACCATCGAGCTGGTGTTGATGATGGAGCCGCCGTCGCCCTGCTCGATCATTATGCGGGCTGCGGCCTGGGTGCACACGAACACGGCGGTGACGTTCAAGTCCATGACCTTCTGGAACTCGTCGACCGTGTAGTCGACCAGCGGCGTGCGCGAGCTGACGCCGGCGTTGTTGCACAGGACGTCCAGCCGTCCGAAGCGCTCGACCACCGAGGCGAAAGCCTCGCTCACGGCGTCGGGGTCGGTGAGCGACGGCGAGATTCCCATCACGTCGTCGGTAAAGCCCTCGCCGGCCAGCTTCGACAGCGCGTCGTCGACGGTTTCCTTGCGGGACCCCGCTAGCGCCACCTTCGCGCCGTTCTTCAGGAGCTCGCGCACGATGGTGTACCCGATTCCGCGGGTGCCTCCGGTGACTATGGCGACCTTGCCTTCTACGATTCCCATGGATGCCTTCCTTTCATCAAGCATGCAGCCTTCAGGCCGCATGCCGTTCGATATGCCGCCGTCCAGTTTAGCAATGTCCGCCGAGTGCCAGACGTCCCGCAGCAACGACGTAACCAGGACGAAAAGCAGCAAGCGGATGCCTTCCGCCGGCTTCGGCCGGCCGTCGACGTCGGCGACGCATGCCCGTCGGACAAGGCAGCCTGAAGTCCGAAGCATCGAGGTCATGATGACAGACCTGCCGCTTTGGAATAACATCAATCCCATGGAAATCGATGCGGCAGCCCTAAGGAAGCGCACGCGGCGAGGGATCGTCGCCGCCTTCTGCTGCTATCTGATGTGGGGCGTCTTTCCCCTGTACTGGAAGCTTCTCGACGGGGTCGACTCCTTCGAGGTGATCGCCCAGCGCATGATATGGTGCTTCGTGTTCACGGCCGCCATATGCTTCATAGGCCGCTGGGACTTCATCGGGCTTCTGAAGGACAGGCGCGCGATGCGATACCTCGTTCCGGCCTCGGTGCTGATCACGCTGAATTGGAGCACGTACATATTCGCCGTGGACATGGACCGCATAGTCGAAACGTCCATCGGGTACTACTGCAACCCGCTTGTGTCCATAGTGCTGGGGCTTATCGTCTTCAAGGAAAGGCTCGCGCCTCTGCAATGGGCTGCGGTCGCGCTGTGCGTCGGAGGCATCGCGTTCTTCGTGGCGAACTACGGCGAGGTGCCTTGGATCTCTATAATCCTTGCGATCAGCTTCGGACTGTACGGAGCCATAAAGAAGAAGGGCGGCTATCCTGCGGTCGAGGCCATCGCCGTCGAGAGCACCATCATGCTTCCCTTCGCCGTCGCGTTCGCCATGGTCCTTGCGTTCGCCACAGGCAACCACGCCTTCCTGGGCGACACGTCCAGCGCGTCGGGCTGGGCCACGACGGCGCTGCTCGTGGGAGGCGGCGCGATAACGGCAGTTCCCCTCATACTGTTCGCGACGGCCGCGAACTCCATCCCGCTTACGCTGCTGGGATTCATCCAGTACCTCAGCCCCACGATAGCCCTCCTGATCGGCGTGTTCGTAAACGGCGAGCCCTTCACCCTGGCCCATGCGGTGTGCTTCGGATGCATCTGGAGCGGCCTGGCCTTGGTCGGGGTAGACGCCGTGCGGACGTCGATGAAGGCCGGAGGAGACCCGTCGCAGCCGACGCCCATCGAACGGGAAGAGGCTGCGGAAGCGGTGGAAGTAGAGGTCGGGCCCTAGCTCCAGCCGTGGTGCGCGCCGTGGCTTCCGTGGTGCCCGTATCCCTGGCCCGGGGCCGAGCCCTGCCCGCTTCCGGATCCGGAGCCTCCGTTCTGCCCCGCGCCGTCGCCGGAGCCGCTGCCGTATCCCTGGCCTTGTCCATAACCCTGGCCCGGAGCCGAGTCATCGCCAGCCCCTGAGCCTTGCCCTGCGGCCGCCTCGCATTCGGCGATGCGGTCGTGCAGCTCTCGCATGGTCATCCCGCTGCAGTCGTCGACGGAAACGTTGGGGTCGAGCTCGGAGAGCCTGACGGCTGCGGCGTAGCGTCCGCATCCCATCCCATGACTGTGCGCCTCGTCGTAGAACTGCTGGGTCACGCCGTTGCACGACCCCCTGTAAGGGCAGTCGGCCAGGTACCTCTCGCTCAGGTCGGTCAGCACTCGTTCCTGGTCCTGGCTTTCGGAGGACACGCTCAGCGCTATGAACGGGTCGCCGTCGACGTATGGGGACAGCGCCTCGCTGCTGGTCAGAGCACGCAGCGCCTGACCGTATGGAAGGCCGTCCACCGGAACAGACGAAAGCAGCCTTGTTCCGTCGTCGTTGATGCCTTCCGCGCCCACCACGCAGTCGGAGCTGTTCAGCCTCAGCTGCACGGAGGGGTTGATGTCGATGTCGACGAACGCCGTGGTCTCGAGGTCGGCAAGCCCCGCTGTTGGCGGCTCAGGCGCAGCAGGGTCGCCTGCGGGCGCCGCGGTAGCAGGCGGCTCGCTTTCGGAAGGATGGGGCGCAAGGTTGGGAAGCTGGGTGACCCCGAACACGGCGAGCGTGAGGACGAGGCACGCCGCAACAGCGCCGCCTGCGATGCCGACCGCCTTCCAACGTCCGCGCTTCCTGCAGCTGGCTGGCGCTATCGCGGCTGCGAATTCGACGGGGTCGCACTGGGCGCCATGCGCCTGGGAGACGGCTTGCATGTCGGCCTGCGACTGCGCTTGCACGCCGACCTGCTCCTGCATGTCGGCCTGCGGCTGCGCCTGGCCGTGTGCCAGCACGTAGTTCAGGGCCTGCTTCTTCACGTCCTCGGGAAGTTCTACGCCGTCGAAGGCGTCCTTGACTTCCCTTTCCAGCTCGCGATCGTTCACGACAAGGCCTCCTTGAGCATCTTTCTGCCCCTCGATATCCAGGAGTAGACCGTGTTCACCGGGGCATCCATCATCTGGGCTATCTCAGGTGCCGTATAGCCTTCGTAAAGCGACAGGTACACTGGCATCCTGGGAGGATCGTCAAGCGATCGGAATGCCTCGACTATTTCGAGGCGGCGCGAATCCGGACGACTTTCGCCAACCGATGGGCCGCATGCAACGCTGTCGGCTTCGTCGCCCAGAGGCACGTCGTTCCGGTGCGCCGCGCGCAGCATGTCTCGGCAGACGTTGGACGACACCTGTATAAGCCACGCCTTGCGATGCTCGTCGTCGCCGAACTGCACCGAGTCGGCAAGCGCATACTTCAGAAACGTCTCCTGAAAGGCGTCCTGCGCGTCATGCTCGCCCGCGAAGAAGTTGGCGCATACACGCCATACCGTCGGCCCGAAGCCGTCTATCGCGTTCTCGATGTCGTCGTTTGCGCGCAATCCCCTGTCCTGCCGTCAGACCCGGTCGCTTTCGCGCCGCTTTCCTTCCCTCTGCTTATAACACGATTCAGCCAAGCGAATCCTTGCAACGTCTTCAAAAAAAGAGGCCGCACGAACCGACGGCCTCTGGATGTTGTATATGTGGGGACAAACGCGCCGGTCCAGTCGGCCCGATGCGCGGCCCTGCCTGCAGGCGCAGCCTGTTCGCCAGGCATGGCACGGGCTGGCCGGTTGGCTATTCCGCCTCTGGATGGGCCATCTGGAAGATGCCTTCGGCGTATTCGCGATAGAGCGCCAGATGGTCGCGCAAGCAGCCTTCGAACAGGTCCTGGTAGTCGAACAGCACGTTCGAGAACATGCTCAGCGGGTCGGTGTCGGGAATGCCTTGGGGAATCTCGCCCGGGCCGAGGTCCTTGTCGGCCTCGGCCGTCCACGCAAGCACGCCAGCCGCGGCCTTGTCGAGCTCCTCGGGCAGGTCGCCCTCGTCCCTAAGCTTGTCGATCTCGGACATGATGTCGTCCTGCTGCTTGATCAGCTTCTCAATAAGATGATGGTACGTCATGGCGGCTTCCTTTCCATCCGTAAACGGCGTCGACGGGCCGTTCTCCGCTCGTTGGACATCGGGGCATCCCTCAATGCCAGCCACAAGGAAGCATAGGCCTTCCACCTGCCCAGATGCAGCGCGTCATGCAACGGTGAGGCTATGGAAGCGGGAGCGTTTTTGCGCCGTTACTTTGGGGCGTGACGGGGGACGGGGAACGTTCGCCATCGCGCCCCTGTCGCGTCCTTGCCATCCACGAACGGTTTTCCCTTCGTCTTTCCTAGCGGCATCCTTCCAATGGGAGGAATCGCAGCCTGAATCCCAACGATCGAAGCCGGATTAAAGCCAAGGGCTTTCTTCAGGCGAAAGCAACCTGGAGCGATCCCGCCCCGTCAAAAGGACGAAACGCAGCGAGGCCGGCAAGCACCGACCCTACTGTCGCCCGCGTAACGGTTTTCGTCTGATCGCTCGGCGCGCACACAAAGCGAGTAGCATCTAGACATCCGAACATTCGAGGCGAGCCGCTTGGCGGTTGTCTCCCAGCAAGCAACGAAAGGAAGCCGCCATGCAGAAGAGAGTCGCACTCGTGACGGGAGCGTCTTCTGGAATAGGGCGCGAGTTCGCCATTCAGCTAGACAGGATGCAAGTCGCCGACGAGCTGTGGATCTGCGCCAGGAACAAGGACGCCCTCGAGAAGGTCGCAGGCGAGCTGGACACCCCGGCGAAGATTCTGGAAGCCGACCTGACGAACGAGGACGACATCGCGGCGATACGCGACACGCTGAAGGATGAGCAGCCGAACGTCACCTACCTTGTGAACGCTGCAGGCTTCGGGAAGTTCGGAGACTGGCAGACCATTTCCGACGAGGCCGCGGCCGGCATGATCGACCTGAACTGCCGGGCCGTCGTGGAGATGACGCGCGCGGCGCTGCCCTTCATGCGGCGCGGCGGCAGGATCATCCAGGTGGCGTCGGCTGCGGCGTTCCTTCCGCTTCCGCACATGAACGTCTACGCCGCGTCGAAGGCCTTCGTGCTGCGGTATACACGGGCGCTGCGGTGGGAGCTCGCAGGCACCGGCATCACCGCCACGGCGCTTTGCCCTACATGGGTGAAGACGGGCTTCGAGAAGGTGGCGCGCGAATCGGGCGGCGGACACGACGTCAGGCACCTGTTGGGGGCGCAGAGCCCGGAAAGCGTGGTGCGCGACGCACTTCTGGCCAACAAGGCGCATTTCGCCGTGGCCTGCGCCAGCCCGCAGTCGCTCATGCTAAGGCTGGTCGGCAAGGTAGTGCCCAGCTGCATATCGATGGCCGGCTGGGAAGCAATCCGAAGGCTTTAGGCGCATGGCGCTGGCGCGCCCATGATACGCCAACGAAAAGGCGGTTTTTCAATAATATGAAGCCGTCCTAGATTGCCTCGACAGAAGGAGCGCAAAATGCCAAGCCCTGCAAAGAGGACGTCCTGTCGACTACGCTTCGCTCTTGTGTCCGTCGTTGTCGCGCTTGCGATGATGCTGCTGTGTTCGTGCTCGCAAGGCAATCAGGAAGAAAGCCCATCGGGCACTTCGGTGCCCGAAGACGCCACGAACACCGCAATGGTGGCTTACGCCCATGAAGGCCAGTTCCTCTTCGTAGACCAGGACACGCAAACGCCCTACATTCCCACAAACCTGGAAGACGCCGCCATAACGTCAGACGGCCAGCGCACCGACGCTTCGGAGCTGGAAGCCGGAAACGTCGTGCGTGTGACCGGCGACGGCATCATGCTGGAAAGCTATCCGGGCCAGTACCCCAACATCTTCGAGGTGGAAGTGCTCGAGAAAGGCAACCCTGCGGACGCCGAGCAGTATTCCGAACTGGTAAGCGAGATCTTCGCGCCGGCCGACCCAGCGCAGGTTCCCACCGGGTCGCTTTCGTACACGACGGACCTCGCGCAGGTGTCCGTCGTGCTGAGCCCGGTGTCGTGGGAGTGGAACTACCCGGCGACCGACACGAGCGCCGCGGGCACCTCTTCGTCGGACAACGCGCAGCTACCTTGGAGCACCGACGGCAAGCTGGCCTCCGACGTAGCCGACGCGCGCATACCGCAGAAGTTAGACGCCACGGCAACGTTTTCGGCAAAGCCAAAATCCGTCAGCGTCCAGCGCATGCCTTTGATCATGGCCGACGCCACAGCCGACAGCACCGACCCGGGCGCGCACTACATCGCAGGCGACGAGCAAGCCGCCGAAAACGTGGATTTCAAGCTCGTTGACGGGACGCCCACGTTCCCGATCGAGCCGAACTACCTGTACGTGCTGAAGGTCGACTTCGCCAACGGCCACGTCGAATACGCCTTCTACACCACCACCTAAAGCGAACGTTCCCCGGCACACCAAGCAGGTGCAGCAAGCTGCACCCCTACGTCAATGTGAGAGCTTCGACGCAGCGGCTGCCGACATCACATCGTCGACGATGCTGCGAGCCTTGGACGCCTTGATTCCTGCGCGTTTCCCAACCTCCGTCATGTCGGAAACCCCGATGTCGCGCCCCTTCCCGTTGACGGTGGTCGCATGCTCCCCGTTCATGCCCGGATTGCTGGTCAGGTCGTAAGCGGGCGAAAGCCTCCACCTTTCCCCGTCGAACAGGAACGAGAAGTTCTTTGCGTGGTCGTCGCGGTTTCCGATGGCCACGTTGAAGGCCATCAGGCGGAACATCCGCTCCGCTTCGCTCATGTCTTCCGTTAGCTGCAAAGTCAGCCGAAGCAGCTGGTCGTAGTCAAGGTTTGGGATGCGGTGCGAGGTTTCCAACAACCCTCCGGCCGAGACCATGTGAATCTTTCGAACGGAATGCTCGTCGGCCTTCATGCGATCGAAACGCTTGGTGGCGAAGTAACCTTCGCAGATTTCCGACGGCAGCAGGCGCGTCTCCGACATCTCGATTCCGCAACCTGCAGCCATTTGCGAGAAGCGGAACTCCTGCGCGCCTATGTCCTGAGGGTCGTGGGACGAGGGGAACTTCACGATCCAGCCTTCCCCGTCGATCTCGGTGAACACCTTCGGTCGGGCTCCTCCGGACGATCCGCCCATCGCGAAAAGCGTGTCCAGGTCTTCCGAGTTGTCGGTCTTGAGCACACGTGCGCATTCCTTGGCCAGCTCGTCGAAGGTCAGCTTGTCGTCGACTGCCGGCAACGGGAACCGGGGCTCATATTCCAGCACCCCCATTCCGCTGCCACCGACGATTGCAAGCCTCTCCATGAAGGACACCTCGAAGGGATCGATACCCTGCGACCGCAGGAAACGGTCCACCAGAAGCCGTCCCCAACCGTCGGGAAGGCTGTCGGAGAACACTCCGAACAGCCCGTCGAGCGGGCGCCTTTTCGCAACGAATACCTGCTTCCGAAGGGGAAGGCTGAAGGGATTGAGTGCAAAGCCCTCTTCGAGCCATTCGGGACCGTATTCGAAGGCCGCAAGTCCGTCGGGCGTCATGGCCAGCGTTCCAACCTCGCGTCCATCGATAGCAACGCGCAGGCTATCCACCGCCAGGCCAGATTTTCCTATGTGCAGTGGCGCAGTCACCCTATCGTGCCGCCTTGGCATTCAAGACCTCTTCGATCGACGAATATTGCCGTTGCGCAAACAGAGCGTCGAAGCATTCCTCGCAGTCGAGGGCGATGGCCACGGACGCGAGCGATTGGAACGATACCTGGCCTGTCTGCTCGAAACGCTTGTAGGATGCCAGCGACATACCCGCCTTTTCGGCGAGTTGCGCCTGGGTGAGCCTTCGTTCCTTGCGCCGGGCCCGCACGCGCGCGGCGACTTCGTTGACAATGTCGAACGACGTCTTTTGATCTAGGCTAATCATGGCTAATATTTTATCCGTTTGTATGGGAATACTCAATTATGGATAACATGTTATCCATTCAAAGGAATCCGCACAGTCATTCGCACGTTTACCCCGTCCCTTTGTGCGAGGACGCAACCTTACGAAACCGTTAGGGCAACGTAAGGCAAACCGATGGCGCCACCCGCGAGGCGCCTCTAGCATGATGTCCGTCGAAAGGACGTTCATGCCTCACATCTACCTGAAGCTCGCATGGCGCAACGTCAGGCGCTCCGTCGCGGACTACGTCGTGTACTTCCTCACGCTGGCCTTCGCCGCGTGCCTGCTGTACTCGTTCACCGCATCGGGGGATTACCTTCTGTCGATGGACCTAAGCCCCGAGCAGCGCGGAGTGTACGAGAACGCCTCCATGGTCGTGCAGGCGTTCTCCGTCTTCTCCGTCGTCGTGTTCGCGTTCCTTGTGGTGTACGCGAACCGCTTCATACTGCGCAGGCGCTCGCTGGAGCTAGCGATGTACGGGCTGCTGGGCATGGACTCGACGCAAACCTCGAGGGTCCTGCTCTACGAGAACGTCTTCGTCGGGGCCTTGTCGCTGGCCATCGGACTTGCGGCGGGGGTCGCGCTCTCTCCGGCGTTCGGAGGTCTGGCGTCGTTCGTCTTCGGCGTTCCCTGGCGCTTCGGGTTCGCGTTCTCGGAAAACGCGGCCCTATGGGATTGCGGGTGCTTCGCTGCGATCATGGCCGTCGCCATGCTGGCGGGGATGCGGGGCATCCGCAAGCGTTCGCTGCTCCAGCTCATGAACGCCAACCGTGTTCCGGAAAAGCCCAAGGGCGCAGGAAGCGCAGCTATGCGCGTGCAGGCCGTGCTGGCCTTCGCTGCGATCGTCTTCGTCTGGGGCCTGTGCGTTCTTCAGCCGATCACGTTCGTCGTCTACATCCTGCCGCTGGGAATACTCGCCGTGCTTGCGACGGGCGTCCTCTTCCGCACCTGGACGATACGTTACGCGAAGAAGGCGCAGCGGAACACGGATCGCTACCTGCGCGGGCTGCGCTGCTTCGTGGTGCGACAGGTCGAGTCGAAGGTGTCTTCAACCTCGACCGCCATGGGGTGCACCTGTGTGCTCATAGCCGTGGCGATTTGCATGGTCGTCGCAGGGTTCGCGTTCAGCGTAGGGATGCGGGGGCCGCAGACCGACGGCGCAACCGCGTGGTCCCTGGCGCCCATCGGGTTCGTCGGCATCTTCTTCGGGATGACGTTCTTGGTGGCCGCAGCGGCCGTGCTGGCCCTGCAGCAGCTCGCCGAGGGCGCCGACAGCGTTCACCGGTACCGCATCCTGGACAAGATGGGCTGCGACTCCTCGATGATACGTCGGGCCGTCTGGGCGCAGACCGGGGCCTACTTTGCGGCGCCGCTGGCGTTCGCGCTCGTTCATTGCGTGTTCGGCCTGGCTCTCGTAGGCTTCCTTGCCGCCGCGCTGGAGAGCTCGTCGTTTGCGGCCATCGTCGCGGGAACGGTCGGGGGGACCGTCGCCTTCCTCGGGGTCTACTACCTCGTGACTTCGCTTGTCTGCGAACGCATGCTACTCGGAAGCGTCCGCACTCCCTTGGAACACATCTAATGGCATGTCATACTTGCCGGCGTTTTCGCTGCCAAAAGTCTTCGGGCTAGATGCGCCACTTGATGTGTTCCAATGGCACGCTCCCATTGGGTGAATGTAGCGTAACGGCGCATTTGCCGTTCTGGAACAGAGTCGCCGCACACGCTTCCAGGAGTGCGCCAGCACCTATCATGCGAAATGGAGAAAACTCGTTGCGTGAGGCGGTGAAAGATGACGGCAAGGACGCACGCGATAGGGAACGCCGCGCCACCAGCGACAGCAAAGGCACGGCCAGAAGAACGGGCCAGAAACAGGAGTGAAGCCAGGGCGAAGAGGGCTGCCGCGCCTGGACAAAAGCACGTAACCTTCGACAAGGTGGTGCGCGTGATCGGCTACGTCGCGTCGGTGCTTTCCGTCGTCATGTACGTATCGTACGTCCCGCAGATAGCAGACAATCTGGCGGGGCATACGGGCAATCCTATACAGCCCTTTGCGGCGATGCTCAACTGCATCATGTGGTCGGCTTACGGGCTGCTCAAAGAACACAGAGACTGGCCAATCGTCATTGCCAACGTGCCCGGAGTGTTCCTGGCCGCAACCGCGTTCGCAACCGCACTGATGGGAGCATGACGCAGGCGGAATGCGCCCAAGAGCCGGGCTAGAGGCGCGCGGCTGCAAGTCGCAAGCGAGCATGCTTTAACGCCACGTGCAACTACAGCAACGGGCTCTCCAAGAGGTCATCCATGCTGCAGCCAAGAGCGTGCGCAAGGCGATAGAGGGTGATTCCCTGCGCCTTGTTGATGTCGTTAACGCGTTGCTCGTACATCTGGATGGAACGCAGCCCCACCCCCGAGACTTCAGCGAGACGCGCCTGGGTGAACCCGCGGTTTTCCCTAAGCCAGGCGAGGTTCGTTTCGCTGCCTTCGTCCAGCATGCGACGCTCCATCTCCTCGATGAAGCGGCAAACGTCCATCTCGTGGAACAGAGGGTAGAGCTCGACGATGGACGCGAGCGGAACACGCGCGAAGACGTCCTTGAATCGCCTGCCGGTGAACCAGTGGTATTCCGCGAGGACATAGCCGGCCCAATAGGCCGGCGTGCTGATGCTGGCTACGTAGTCGTCGGACTCGTCTTCGGCCCCCAACACCTTGCGCGCAAGCTCGACCCCCGACATGCCCGAAACCACTCCAGGATGTCCGCATTCGAAAAGCTCAGCAAACAAGGATCGCGCGAACCGCTCGGCCAAGAGGTTGGCATCTATCCCCTTGTATCCGACTGCGTAATCGAGCATCGTCCCCAGGTTCTTCTTCGCGTCATTCAGGTAGCATTCGCTGTATGCGCGGGTCATCGGGGGCCACCTCCTTCCTCATGAGGTCTAGCACGAAGAGGCCGTCGCGATAGTCATGCGCCCCTCGAACGGTGCTTCGGTATTCCTGCCGCGCAGCCTCGTCGCGGGCGACGAATTTGGGGTAGTACGCCTCGGCCTGGACAGAACAGGCCTCCACGAATCGAAGATGGTCGAAGGCGCGCGACGAAACCAGGACGACCTGGACTCCGAGCTTTCCCAGGTAGAGCGAGCGGGCCAACTGATCGATGGAGAGAGTCCCCTCCACGAAGGCCTCAGCGAAGGAGAAGTACGAGTCGTCGGCGCGGTATCCACGGATCACGTCATAGGGGGCAGTGTCGGGAAGAAAGCTTGCCAAGAGGTAGTCACGGGCGTCGCGTGCAAGCTCACTCCCCAGGCGAAAGGTGCGGTTGGCCAACAGCAGCGCGATCCATTCGAGCACCGTATGGGTTCCGTCAAGGAGATCTACCACGGCTCGCCCACTCCCGTGCCGATGC
>CAQLOA010000006.1:18095-23283 GCA_948829205.1 uncultured Eggerthellaceae bacterium | reverse complement strand
GGCCATGGCCGAGGGATTCCTTGCCGGATACCCCATGGTCGACATCAAGTGCGCGGTGTTCGACGGATCCTACCACCCGGTCGATTCCAACGAGATGGCGTTCAAGACGGCCGCCCGCATCGGCTTTCGCGCGGCGTGCGAGAAGGCCAACCCCATCGTGCTCGAGCCCATCGCGTCCATGGACATCGAGGTCGGCGAGGAATACGCCGGCGCGGTCATGGGCGACATATCCACCCGCAGGGGCCGCATAGTCGGAACCGATGCGGGGGCTGCGGGCGAGACCGTCATCAAGGTGAGGGTCCCCTACGCCGAAGTCATCGAGTACACGAAGGACCTCCGCTCGCTCACCCGCGGGTCTGGCACGTACACTATCCAGGTCGACGGCTACGAAGAGGCCCCGCACGACGTGACCAAGAAGCTCGTCGCGGAATATGAGGCCGCGCGAGCCGCTGGAAACTAGTATCATTTAGCGGTCTTATATAGCAGAAGGGTTCGGCCACGGGGCCTGCAAGGGAGGCAGGCCGGCTGGAGCCACTAGGGGAGAGGAACCACATGAAGCCATACAAGACTGTCATCTACAGCTTTTTCGTAGGAGGAACTTTCGCGCTTATCGCGCAGGCCATCCTGTCGTTCTGGCAGATGGCCCTGACCGGCACGCCCATGGAGTTCTTCACGGGAGGCGCCACCCTGGTCAGCATGGGCGTCATCGGGTGCGTCCTTGGCGGCCTGGCCTGCTACCAGTACGTCGAGGAATGGGCCACGTTCGGTGCGCTGCTGCCGTTCTCCGGCTTCGCCATGGCCGTGGGCATGAAGGCCGTCGGCCCGTGGACCAAGAAGAACGAGAGCATGGGCAAGTGCATCTGGAACTGCGTATGGTTCGTCGTCTGGTTCAACGTGCTGTTCATGGCCGTCTGCGTTGCAATCGGCTACGTGTGCGGAATGATGGGAGTCCAGCCCGGTCAGAACATGGGCGTCCCCAAGACCGAGGGCGGAATGCTGTTCTTCAACGCCTTCTGGGTGGGCGGCCTGCTCGCGGCGGTGTTCCAGACGCTGTTCATCGTCTGCAAGGCCATCACGCCCAAGACCACGCCGCTTTACATCCTGATGACGGCATGGATGGTGGGGGCCATTCTCGCCCCCTTCGGCATATCCGGTGCGCTTGCGAACTTCGCTGGCCAGGGATTCTCGGTCATGATCACCGTCGGCGGCTACAACACCTACAACATCGGAATGGACCTCTTCCTGGGCGGCGAGCATGCCATGGCCGGGCTGGTTCACCTCGGATCGTTTGCACTGGCCGTATGCGGCCTGGCGCTTACGGCGCTGTTCACCTTCTGGATCTACAACTGGGTGTTCGGACGCAAGCCCATCGACGAGGTGCATGCCGAGAAGGCCCTGCATTCCCTCGAGGAACTTGGCTATGATGCGTCCATGGTCAAGAAGAAGAACGTCCAGGAGCTCGAAGGCTTCGATTCCGGAGACGACAACGGCACCCCTGTGGGCACCACCGAAGCCGTCACGGCCTAGCCTATTCGCAGGCCAGTTTGTCCGAAAGGATCGTCTAGAATGTCACGCGGCGGCAACAAGCGAAAGAATGCCCAGGTCAAAATTGCGCAACTTGAGATCAAGAAGCGCAACGGGCTGGTTGTTGCCGTCGCTGTCTTCGTCGCGCTGGCCGTCGTCATCGGGCTGAAGCTCTCGTTCGAGGCGCAAGGTGCCGAATGGGCGGCCAGTCCCTTTGCCAACCTTACGCTCTTCGTCCTGGCCGTGGTCGCCGCCGGCGTCGCAGGCTGGGGCACACGCAACTGGAAAAGAGCCCGCGACGAAATAAGGGTCATCGAAAGCAGAAGCAAAAAATAGAACAAATGTTCTAAAACTATGCTATACTGGATTCGTCGAAACCAGTACAAGCGCATCTTCCGATGTCCGTGCCGACTCGCCTCCGGCTTGAGTCCATACCACGCTTGTAAACCTTCGAGATAAGGCAACGCAGGCAACAAGGAGGTATGGACAATGACCGCCGCAACATTCTCTTTCACCCAAGAAGACATAACCACGGTTTACGACGCATTGCTTCGATGCGATGGCTACGAGGTTGCGCAGTCGCTCGTAGGGGGCACCGTAGGCGCAGATTGCGCTTTCCCTGAACGCCCCCGCGTCATTCGCGCCACGCAGCGCTGGGCGTCGTCCCTTTTGAGGCTTGCCTCCTGCACCGAACCCAACTATGAGACATCCCCTCGTGTTCTCCTTCCATGGAAGTCGTCGCACCTGGCAATCCTGCCCAACGTGTCCTGGCCTGATGCGCTGGGAATGCGCATAGCGTTTCCAACCAATGTCTCGCCAGGCTTGAAGGCACGCCTTCTTGCCAACGTGTTGCTGGCAATGTCCTACTCATGATTAACGCGTTCGAAACATAGGGCACACTCGCGTGAAACAAAGCTCCTGTAGTCTCATAGGGGACAAGGGAGGAGAAGCCATGGTTGTCAGGAAACCACGGGAAGGCGACGTCCGCATCCCGTCCGGCTGTGCCATAGCCGGCATCATAGACAGAAGCGGCCAGCGGCACGACGGGCAGGACATACTCAAGTCCATAGCCCTCATGCACGACCGCGGCAACGGCCTTGGTGGCGGGTTCGCGGCATACGGCATATATCCTGAATACAGGGACCTTTACGCGTTTCACATCATGTACGAAGGCGTCGAGGCCAGGGCCGAAACCGAACGGTACCTCGACCAGTTCTTCATGAGCGAGAAACAGGAGCGCATCCCTACCGAGCCGGTGGCCGCGATAAAGAATCCTCCCGACATATGGAGGTACTTCGTGGCCCCCCATCCCATGAGGCTCAACATGAGCGGCCTCGACGAGTCCGAGTACACCATGCAGCACGTGTTCCACATCAACGGCCAGATAGAAGGCGCGTTCGTCGCGTCGTCCGGAAAGAACATGGGGGCGTTCAAGGGCGTGGGCTACCCCGAGGACATCGGCGAGTTCTACCGAATCCAGGACTACGACGCATGGGCATGGACGGCGCACGGCCGCTTCCCCACGAACACGCCCGGATGGTGGGGCGGCGCGCATCCGTTCACGCTTCTCAACTGGTCGGTGGTCCACAATGGCGAAATCTCGAGCTACGACGCCAACAGGCGATACGTCGAGCAGTTCGGCTACGACTGCCGCCTGCAGACCGACACCGAGGTGATCGCCTACCTGTTCGACCTGCTGGTAAGGCGCCACGGCTTCACGCAGGAAACGGCCGCGCACATCATGGCTGCAAGCTCGTGGGAAGACATCGACAAGCTTCCCGCCGACGTGCGCGAGTACGAGACGGCCCTGCGTGCGGCGTATTCCAGCGCGCTGGTCAACGGCCCCTTCTCGGTCATACTTGGCTCCGACGATGGGCTGCTCGCCCTCAACGACCGCTTGAAGCTGCGTGCCCTGATGGTTGGCGAGAAGGGTCCAATGGTCTATCTGGCGTCCGAGCAGGCCGCAATAGAGGTGGTGTGCCCCGACGCCGAGAACGTCAGGTCCATCGAGGGTGGGGTGCCCTTCGTCGTGCAGCTTGACGAGGTGGCCCGTCAGCGTCTTTCCGAATCTTCCGAAAACAGTCCGTTCGAGCGCCCGTTTGCGCACGAGACGGGCGTGATGCCCAAGGGCAGGAAAGAGGCCTGCCAGCATGCTTGATTACGTCTACCCCAAATTCAAGGTCCTGCGCGACCGCGAGGAATGCGTAGAGTGCGGCGTCTGCGAAAGATCCTGCGCGAACGGCGTCCACGCCATGAACGACGAGTCCGGTCGCTTGGCGGCCGACCACTCGAAATGCGTCAACTGTCAAAGGTGCGTGGTCATGTGCCCCACGCATGCGCTGGCCATAACCAAATGGCCGCAGGTCGACGGCGGGTCTCGCAACTGGACGCTCGGCTACATGCAGGACATCGCGAAGCAGGCGCAGACGGGCGGCGTGCTGCTGTCGTCCATGGGCAATCCCGAGCCCTATCCCATCTACTGGGACCATCTGCTGCTCAACGCAAGCCAGGTTACCAACCCCTCCATCGACCCTTTGCGCGAGCCTATGGAAACGCGCGTGCTGCTCGGCAGCCGCCCCAACATCCTCAAGGTTAACGAGCGCAAGAAGTCGCTGGTGGAGCAAATGCCGCCGCAGCTGAAGCTTGACGTTCCGCTGATGTTCTCAGCCATGAGCTTCGGTTCCATATCGCTCAATGCCCAGAAGGCGCTGGCCATGGCTGCGAAGGAGCTCGGCACCTACTTCAACACGGGCGAGGGCGGCCTTCACCGCGACCTCGAGCCGTACAAGGACCGCGCCATAGTGCAGGTGGCGTCCGGCCGCTTCGGGGTTGACCCTCATTACCTCAACGCCGGCGCCGCAATCGAGATAAAGATAGGCCAGGGCGCCAAGCCCGGCATCGGAGGCCACCTTCCCGGCGAGAAGATAAACGAGGAGGTGTCTCGAACCCGAATGATTCCTCAGGGCACCGACGCCATCTCGCCGGCACCCCACCACGACATCTACTCCATCGAAGGCCTTCGCCAGCTGATCTTCTCTTTGAAGGAGGCCACGCGTTACACGAAGCCGGTGTCGGTGAAGATAGCCGCCGTCCACAATTCCCCGGCCATAGCCTCGGGCATGGCCCGCGCCGGCGCCGACATAATCGTCATCGACGGCTTCCGCGGAGGCACAGGTGCAGCCCCGAAGCGCATCCGCGACAACGTCGGAATCCCGATAGAGCTCGCATTGGCTTCGGTCGACCAGCGCCTGCGCGACGAAGGAATCCGCTCCACGGTCAGCATCGTGGCCGCGGGGTCCATGCGCAGCTCCGCCGACGTGGTGCGCGCCGTCGCGCTCGGGGCCGACGCCGCCTACATCGCCTCGGCTGCGCTCATATCGTTCGGATGCCACCAATGCGGCGACTGTTCCAGCGGCAAGTGCAACTGGGGCATCGCCACCCAGCGCCCCGACCTTACCAAGCGCCTCAACCCCGAGATAGCCGCCGAACGCGTCACCAACATGGTCAGGGCATGGAACCACGAAATCAAGGAAATGATGGGCGGCATGGGAATCAACGCCATCGACAGCCTGCGTGGAAACAGGCTGATGCTTAGAGGCGTCGGGCTCAACGAGAAAGAGCTGGAAATACTCGGCGTCAAGCATGCGGGGGAGTGACGACATGA
>CAQLOA010000006.1:3800-18085 GCA_948829205.1 uncultured Eggerthellaceae bacterium | reverse complement strand
AGCTCAGCTGAGCCTGGGCACCAGCCATTTCAAGGAAGCCAACGAGGAGATACGCCGCGCCTTGGACGAGGCCGACGTCGTGCGGCTGGACGACGTGTTTGCGCAGCGCTACATCGGGTGCACCATGCCGGAAGGCAAGCGGATCGAAATCCACGGGACGCCCGGCAACGACATGGCCTGCTACATGGACGGCGGCCAGATCGAGGTGTTCGGCAACGTGCAGGACCAGATAGGCAACACCATGAACGGCGGCCTCGTGGTAGTGCATGGACGCTGCGGGGACGCGGCAGGGTATGCCATGCGCGGCGGCAGCATCGTCATCCGCGACGACAGCGGATGGAGGGTCGGAATCCACATGAAGCAGTACGAGGACCGCTGTCCTGTCATCGTCATAGGAGGCGATGCGGGAAGCTTCCTGGGGGAGTACATGGCGGGCGGCATCATACTGCTCCTGGGCCATCCTGGCGAATACATCGCCACGGGCATGCATGGGGGAGTGATATACCTCCGTTACAGGCTGCCTGACGACATGGTTGCCGAAGGCCTCGCGCAGGAGCCCTTGAGCGACGACGACGTCGCCGCGGTCCAGGGGATGCTGCGCCAGTATGCGCAGCATTTCGAAGGCGAAGCCGACTGCCCCGACCCTGCGGAGGCGGCGTCGTTCTTCAAGTTGCGCCCAGCCACCTCCCGCCCATACGCCAGCATGTACGCCAATTAGGCGCTCTCGGGGTCTGCTGCCTCCACCAGCTCCAGTTCGAAGTTCAGCGGCTTGCCGGCCATGGGGTGGTTCATGTCGAAGGTCACGTTGCCGTCCTCCTTGCCGACGATCTCGGCCGGGATGGGCATGCCGTCGGGTCCCTGGAAGTAAATGGTGCCGCTTTCGGGCAGGTCGGCCGAGTTCGGTATCCTGTCCAGCGGGATGGTCTGCACCAGCTCCTCGTTTCGCTCGCCGTAGGCCTGTTCGGGTTCGAGGTGGATCGTCTTCTTCTCTCCAACCTGCATGTCGCGCACGGCCTCGTCGAAGCCCTTGATCATCTGCCCTGCCATGCAGGTGAACTCGATCGGTTCGTTGTGGTCGTACGACGAGTCGAAAACCTCGCCGTCGTCCAGTGTGCCCTTGTAGTGAACCTTTACCAGCTTTCCTTCGTTGCTCATCTTTCCTCCCGTTGCTCTATGTCTTCCAATGCGATGTCCGCAAGCGTGACCCTGTTTGCCACAAGCTCCGCGATGGGTTCCAGCAGGGCGGCGTCCGAATCCGAAAGACCTGCCCTGGCTATGCTCACGAGCTCGTCGGCAACGACCGAGGCGGCGTGTCCGTACACCTTTCCTGCGTACCCGTCGGCCATCAGAGACGCCTTTGCGGCCGCAACGTCCGCCTCTCTCACGCCGCGGAACAGGTCGTCCATGGCATCCAGCGACGTCTTGTCGTAGAAGAGCCCCTTTATCAGGGCGGCATAGGCGATTGCGCACTCCACAGGCATCGCGTCGGCCGGCCGGATCTCTATGTATGTCTTCAGCCGCACGTCGTTGAAGAACATCGAAAGGGCGTGCTCCACGTCGTCGCGCGTCATCGCCGCATCTGCGAATATCTCCCCGAACGTCCTGTCGGTGAATTCCTCGCGTCCGTCCACCATCTCGACTATCGCCGGCGTGTCCAGGACGTATTCCGCATAGTCCTCGAGCGTGAACCCCGGGTCCATCATCCCTGGGACTATCATGCACCTGTCGGGGTCGCATTTCTCCCATACCTCGGTACGCATCAGCTGATGGGGCCGCACGTCGCCTTCGAACACTGGGGTGTTGTCGCATATCAACGACAGCACGGGAACGCAGGCGCACGCCAGCCGCATCTTCCGCAGGCAGTCGTCGACTGACGTGTAGTCTATCGACACCTGCGTCGCCGCGCTTCCCCGCATCATACATATGCCGAACATCGATATGGCCCCCAGGTAGCGGTTCATGAACTCGTAGCGCCTCTTCGGAATCAGCTGCAGGTCCACTGCCCGCCTTGTGGGGTGGTAGCCCGGCGTCAGAAGCTGTATGCCGTGCGGGTCAAGCTCCTCTTCGAGCCGCTTTTCGAACGCCAGGAACTCGCGCCTGGCGTCCTGAAGGCTGTGATACGGTCCGGCGGACAGCTCTACCTGGGCGGCAGGCTCAAGCGTTATCGAAGCCCCCTTGCGCAGAAGACCTATCAGGTTTCCTGCGCTCGAGCGGATCTCGCTGTCGTATTCCGACGACAGCAGCTCCAGCAGCCGCCGCTGCCCGAAGTCGTCGGAATAGGAGACCGGATCGCCGTCGTCTTTCACGAGCGTGTGCTCGAGCTCTATGCCTATAGCCTTCGCCTCGTCCTTGACGCCGCCTTCGAAGTATCCGACGATCGCGTCGACGTTCTCGCGCCTTTTGGGCTGCCTGGTTCTCATCGTGGCTCTCCGTTTCGCTGCAACTTGGAACATTTTGCAGAACTCGTGTAGAATATCGGTTCGAACGAACATGGTAGCATCCGAAGGCACAGATCTTCCTTCGGTGCAAGAAGCGGGGGCATTTCGTGACATTTGGGTCATATGCATACTTGGTTGGGCCGTCTTCGGCCATGCATGCTCCTGCCAACCCTCGACGACGTCTCTAGCGCGGCAGCCGAAGGCTTCTGCGCGCTTCGCGTGCGTTCCCTGAAAGCCGTCTCATAGGCTGTTCGCGCAAAGCTCCTCAAAGGTCGAAGCGGCCCTTTCTGCCGCTGCATTCCCGTTGGCACTGCTCGTTTTCGAAGGACTGGTACTCATGACATACAAGGCTGGAATCGTTGGAGGCGCAGGGTTCGCCGGCATCGAGCTGGCGCGCATCCTGCTCCAGCATCCAGGGTTCGACCTTTGCGCGGTCACCTCGGACGCATTGGCAGGGATCCCGCTCTCGAAGGCATACCCTGCCTTTTCGGGCCATGCCGACCTCGTCTTCCAACGCAACGACGAGGCCGACATGTCCTCGCTCGACGTCGCGTTTTTGGCCGTCCCGCACACGGCGGCGCTGAAGCACGCCCCGTCGCTGCTCGAATCCGGGGTCACGGTGGTCGACCTGTCCGCCGACTTCCGGCTGAAGGACGCCGCCGTCTACGAAAGCTACTACGACGCCGCGCACACGCAGCCCGAGCTTCTGGCCTCCGCCGCGTTCGGGCTTCCCGAACTGTTCCCCCAGCCGTTGGAAGACGCCGCGTGCGCAGTGCGCCAGGGCTCTCCCGCGCTCGTCGCGTGTGCGGGCTGCTACCCCACCGCCACTTCGCTTGCTGCGGCGCCTGCCGTCCGAGCGGGGCTGGTGCGCGACGGCGCGACGGTGGTGGTCGACGCCGTATCGGGCGTCACCGGCGCAGGCAAGAAGGCGACCGAGCGCACGCATTTCTGCTTCGCGAACGACAACCTCGAGGCGTACGGCGTCACCACGCACAGGCATACCCCGGAAATCGAGCAGATACTCGGGCTTCCCGGACGCATAGTGTTCACGCCGCACCTGGCGCCGCTCAACCGCGGCCTTCTGTCCACGGTCACCATCCCGCTTGGCGAAGGCTGCGGCCTCGCCTCCACGGCCGACTTCGTCGACCTGTACGAAGGTTTCTACGATGGTTGCGCATTCGTTGACGTCATGCCGGAAGGCTCCTTTCCAAAGACGTCCTCGGTGGTGGGCACCAACCATGCGCACGTCGGGGCCGCCTTCGACGCGCGCACCAACAGCCTGGTCGCGGTCGGCGCCATCGACAACCTTTGCAAGGGCGCGGCCGGCCAGGCGGTCCAGTGCGCGAACATCGTGTTCGGCCTTCCCGAGGCGGCGGGGCTCGCCTCGGTGGGACTTCCGGTCTAGGAGGTCGCAATGAGCATCGTAAACGACCCATACGCCGAAGAATACGGGTTCGCCTTCCTGCCCGGAGGCGGGGTTTCCTCCGCCCGGGGGTTCAAGGCGTCAGGCATCCATGCAGGGTTCCGCAAGAACGCGTCGAAGCCCGACCTTGCGCTCGTCGTGGCGGACGAGCCCTGCGCCGCCGCGGCCGCCTTCACGAGGAACGTCTTCTGCGCCGCTCCGGTGCAGTTCTCGAAGGCCCAGCTGACCGCCTCGTCCGGGAGCGCCTCCTACGGATGCATGCGCGCCGTGGCCATCAACTCGGGCAACGCCAACGCCGCCACGGGCGATTCGGGCCTCGAGGTTTGCGCCGCCGAGGCCGGCGTGGTCGCACAGGCCGTAGGCTGCCCGACGTCCGAGGTGCTGGTGGCGTCCACAGGCGTCATCGGCGTGCAGCTGCCTCTCAAGCCCTTCGAAGAGGGGCTTCCGCAGGCCGTATCCGCCCTTTCGCACGACGGAGGGGCTGACGCGGCGCTGGCCATAATGACCACCGACACGCGCCCGAAGGAGTGCGCGGTGTCGTTCGACGGCGCGCCCTTCGGCTACCAGGGCTCGACGTTCACCGTGGGGGGCATGGCGAAGGGCTCGGGCATGATAATGCCCAACGTCGCCACCATGATCGCGGTGCTTACCACCGACGCCCCCGTCAAGGAAGCCGACCTCTATGCGGCCCTGCGCGGTGCGGTCGATGCAAGCTTCAACAAGGTCACGGTCGACTCCGACACCTCCACCAACGACACGTGCATGCTTCTGGCGTCCGGCGCAGCCGCGCCTGGGGCGGAGCCCTTCGAGCCAGGCACCCAGGCGTACATCGTGTTCGAGCGCGCCTTGAGCCAGGTGTGTGTGGCGCTAGCGCGCGCCATGGCCGCCGACGGGGAAGGAGCCACCAAGCTGGTGGACGTCACCGTGTCGGGCGCCGCGACTCCCGGCGACGCCGACGCGGCCGCGCGCACGGTGGCCAACTCGCCCCTGGTCAAGACGGCCATCGCCGGCCACGACGCCAACTGGGGCCGCATAGCTGCCGCCCTGGGCCGCTCGGGTGCGTCATTTGCGCAGGAACGCGTGGACATCGACATCATGGGAATGCCGGTATGCAGGGATGGGCTGGCACTCGCGTTCGACGAGGACGAGGCCCTGCGCCGCTTCGAGGCCTCCGAGATAGCCATCGACGTGGACCTGCATGCGGGAGACCATTCCACGACGGTCTGGACGTGCGACATGACCCATGACTACATAAGCATCAACGCAGACTACAGGACATAGACGAAGGGTTCGGGAATGAAGTTCGACAAGGAGGAAAGGCCTGCAGGCGTGTCGCCTGTCACGGGCCAGGTGCTGACCGAGGCGATGCCTTGGATCAAGAACGTCACGGGCAAGACCGTGGTGATCAAGTACGGCGGCGCCGCGATGGTCGACGGCCAGCTTCGGCGCGACGTCATGGCAGATATCGTGCTGCTGAAGATCATCGGCATCAACCCCGTCATAGTGCACGGGGGCGGCAAGGCCATAAACCGCGCGATGCAGAAGGAAAGCATCGAGGTGAAGTTCGTGGACGGCCTTCGCGTCACCACCGACGAGGCCGTGCAGCTCGTGCGCACGGTGCTGATGGGCGAGGTGAACCAGGACCTGGTGCAGGCGATGAACCAGCACGGCAACATGGCCGTTGGGATCAGCGGGGCCGACGCGGGCGTCATAGTCGCCGAGCAGCAGGACCCGGCGCTTGGGCGCGTGGGGCGCATCACGCAGATCAACCCCGCGCTGGTCGAGGACCTGGTGGCAAGCGACTACATACCGGTGATCGCCTCCATCGCCATAGGCGAGGACGGGGGCATCTTCAACATAAACGCCGACTTCGCCGCCGGCCACATCGCAGCGGCCATAGGGGCCCACAAGGTCATCTTCCTCACCGACGTCGACGGCCTTTACATGGACTACCCCGACCCCTCTTCGCTCGTGGCCAGCCTCACTTCCAGCGAGGCCAAGCGGATCATCGCCGAAGGCTCGAACACCGGGGGAATGATCCCGAAGCTCGACTCCGCCGTGCTGGCGCTCGACGCAGGGGTCCACCGTGCGCACATAGTGAACGGCACCACCCCGCACGCGCTCATACTCGAGATGCTCACCGACAAGGGCATCGGCACCATGGTCACCGCAACGTCGGCCCCTGACGACTTCGACGCCGCCCCGCTTGGCAACTTCGCGTCGAAGCTCATCGAAAGCAGATAGCGGAAACGGAGGAACAATGTCGCTCGAACAGGAGAAACAGCTCGAATCCCGATACGTGATGCCGACGTTCGCGCGCAGCGACGTCGAGTTCGTGTCCGGCCGCGGGATGCATCTCACCGACTCCGACGGGAAGGAGTACCTCGACTTCCTCTCGGGCATTGGGGTGTGCTCGCTCGGGCATTGCCACCCCAAGGTGGTGGCTGCGCTGTCGGAGCAGGCCTCAAGGCTGATCCACGTCAGCAACTACTTCTACATCGAGGGCAGGGGACGCCTGGCCGAGAGGCTTTCCGAGCTGCTGAACGTGGGGAACGGCGCAGCGGGAGTGGCCCCCAAGACCTGGAAGGCGTTCTTCGCCAACTCGGGCGCCGAGGCCAACGAATGCGCCATAAAGCTGGCGCGCCTTCGCGCGAAGCGCCAGGCCGAGGCCAGGGGAGAAAATCCCGACCTTGCCCCGTCGGTGGTGGTCACCTTGGTGAAGAGCTTCCACGGGCGCACGCTCGCGACGCTTGCCGCAACCGGGCAGGCGGCCTTCCATTCGGGCTTCGAGCCCATTCCCGAGGGCTTCCTCCCCACTCCCATAAACGACGTCGACTCGCTGCGTGCGCTGTTCGACCGCCTTGGCGGCTCCATCTGCGCGGTGATGCTGGAATGCATCCAGGGCGAGTCGGGGGTGAACGTATGCAGCGCCGACTTCCTGCACGAGGTGCGCAGGCTCTGCAGCCAGAACGACGCGCTGATGATATGCGACGAGGTGCAGTGCGGAATGTTCCGCACGGGCAAGCCGTTCGGCTTCCAGAACTTCGGCATCGTGCCCGACGTGGTCACCGTCGCCAAGGGCATCGCATCGGGGATGCCGGCAGGCGCGTGCTGCGCGGTGGAGGAAGTCGCCGACGTCATGGCCCCAGGCAAGCACGGCTCCACCTTCGGCGGAAGCAACCTGGCGGTGGCGGCGGCCAACGCCACGCTCGACGAGCTGACGAAGCCCGAATACGCCGCCAGCATCCAGGAGGTAGGCGCCTATCTCAGGGACAAGTTGTCCACGCTGCCCCAGGTGGACTCGGTCAGGGGGCTCGGCCTCATGGTGGGCTGCGACCTCGCCGAAGGCATCGACGCACACGACGTGGTCGGGGAGGCGCTTCGTGACGGGCTGGTCATCAACGCCACCGGCCCGCGCACTCTGCGCTTCCTTCCGCCGCTCGTCTGCTCGAAGTACGATGTGGACGTGTTCGCGGAGAAGCTGGCTGCTACACTGAACCGCATCGGCTAGAAAACGCGCGCACGCAGGCCGCCTGCGCAGCGTCGGCAACGTTCGGTGCAAGGGGATAGGGCGCAGCGGCCGGGCGCGTCACATATACAGGAAAAGCCAACGTGGGCCCGCGGGGCCCGGAAGGAAAAGACAGGGGGAACCATGGCAGAGGGAACCAACAAGGAAAGGGCGATACTGGCATACAGCGGAGGACTTGACACCAGCATCTGCATCAAGTGGCTGCAGGAGAACAAGGACCTCGACATCATTGCGGTCGTGGGCGACGTCGGGCAGGAGCACGGCAGCCTCGAGGACGTCAAGCAGCGCGCGCTTGCTTCCGGCGCCATCGACTGCCTGGTCGTGGACATGCGCGAGGACTACGCCAACGACATACTGGCGAAGGCGCTGGCCGCCAACGCCCTGTACGAGAACAAGTACCCGCTGCTCTCGGCGCTTTCGCGCCCCATCATATCCAAGCACCTCGTGAACGCGGCGCACGAGTACGGCGCGAAATACATCGCCCATGGCTGCACGGGCAAGGGCAATGACCAGGTCCGCTTCGAGACGTCCGTTCTGGCCCTCGACCCCGCCCTTCAGATCGTCGCCCCGGTGCGCGAATGGGACCTGGGGAGCCGCGACAGCAAGATGGCCTGGGCGCGCGAACACGGCGTGCCGGTGCCCACCACCAGCGAGAAGCCCTACTCCATCGACGACAACGTCTGGGGCCGTGCGATCGAATGCGGCGTGCTCGAGAACCCCTGGAACGAGCCGCCTGACGACATCTGGACCATGACCGTCAGCCCGATGGACGCCCCCGACGAGCCCACCTACGTCGATGTGCAGTTCGAAGGCGGCATCCCCGTCGCCATCGACGGCGAGCGCATGAGCTTCCTCGACATCATCTACAAGATGAACGAGGTCGCGGGCGAAAACGGTTTCGGGCGGCTGGACATCATGGAGAACAGGCTCGTCGGCGTGAAGAGCCGCGAATGCTACGAGGTCCCCGGCTCGCTTTCGCTGATCGTGGCCCACAAGGCGCTGGAAGACATGGTGCTCGAGCGCGACCTTCTGCACTACAAGCTCGGCGCCGAGCTCACCTGGGCCGACCAGGTGTACAACTCGCTGTACTACTCGCCGCTGAAGATCGCCCTCGACGGGTTCTTCGCCGAAACCCAGCGATACGTCACGGGCACCGTGCGCATGCGCTTCTACAAGGGCAACTGCGACGTCGTCGGAGTCAAGAGCGACTACTCGCTCTACGACCATGGCCTCGCCACATACGACGACTCCGACACGTTCAACCACGACTCCGCCAAGGGGTTCATCGACCTGTTCGGGCTGCGCAACAAGGTGTGGTCGGAGAACAGGCACGCCATGGACGCGGTCCACGAGCAGCTCGCCGGCGTGGCCGAAACCAAGGACGAGTTCGCCGAATAGGAGGACGGATGGCACTCTGGTCAGGTAGGTTCGAGGAAGGCGTCGACGAGTTCACCCAGCGCTTCGGCGCATCGCTTCCGGTCGACAGGAAGCTTTACCTGCAAGACGTCGCGGGGTCGATGGCCCATGCCGAGATGCTGGCGGCCCAAGGCGTCATCTCCGACGAAGACGCCGCCGCGATAAGGCAGGGCCTGGCCGGCATAAAGGACGACATAGAGTCCGGCGCATTCGTCTTCGACGTCAACGACGAGGACATCCACATGGCCATCGAGGCCGAGCTCACGCGCCGCATCGGCGACGCGGGCAGGCGCCTTCATACCGGACGGAGCCGCAACGACCAGGTGGCCACGGATTCCCGCCTTTACGCCAAAAGGCGCGCGACCGACCTGATGGCGGCCAACATCGCGCTGCGCGAGGCCCTTCTCGGGCAGGCGCAGCGCAACATGGGCGTCATAATGCCCGGCTACACGCACATGCAGCATGCGCAGCCCGTGCTGTTCTCGCATCACATGCTGGCCTACGTCTGGATGCTCACGCGCGACTTCCAGCGCCTGGCCGCCGCACGCATCTCGGCCGATGCGAACCCCCTGGGGTCGGCGGCGCTGGCCGGCACCACCTATCCGCTCGACCGCGAGGCCACCACGGCCATGCTGGGCTTCGACTTCCCTACGCAGAACTCGCTGGACGCCGTGTCGGACCGCGACTTCCTGCTCGACCTCATTTACGCCTGCAGCGTGTCGTGCCTCCACCTCACGCGCCTGTGCGAAGAGATCGTCCTGTGGTCCACGTCCGAGTTCGGGTTCGTGACGCTGTCCGACTCGTACTCCACGGGGTCTTCGATAATGCCCCAGAAGAAGAACCCCGACTTCGCCGAGCTGATCCGCGGCAAGTCGGGCCGCGTCGTCGGCGACCTGGTGGCCCTCATGGTCACGCTCAAATCGCTTCCCCTGGCCTACAACAAGGACATGCAGGAGGACAAGGAGGGCGCCATAGACGCCGCCGACACGCTCGAGGACTGCTACGTCTGCGCCGCGGGCATGGTCGACACCATGGCCATCCACCCCGACGCCATGATGGACGCCGCGAAGGAAGGCTACCTCGCGGCCACCGACATCGCGGACTACCTCGCCAAGAAGGGGATGCCCTTCCGTCGCGCCCACGAGGTTGTCGGGCACCTCGTGCTGCTTTGCGACAAGCGCGGCTGCGGCCTCGAGGACCTCTCGCTCGACGACTTCCGGGCCGAGTCCGAGCTGTTCGAGGAAGACATCGTGGGGTGCCTCGACCTGAAGTCCATAGTCGACGCCCGCGACGTCATAGGCGGCACGTCGTCGCACCAGGTCTCGCACCAGATGGCCATGCTGTCTTCACAAATCCAACAAGACAAAGCGTCCATTTGATGGAATGGCGGCCGCTTTCGGCGGCGTTTTTTCGAAGATGATAGAATTGCACGCGACAACCGTCGCCATATGGCGGCCCGCGGCCGCCGCCCTTTCCGCGCCGCAGCCCGGCGGTTCGGAACCGATGCAGGCAGATCGATGGAGGAAGCTTGGCCTCTCGCGCAATCAAGGGACGCTACAACGTTAAGAAGAAGTCGGGCAAGGCGTTCGTGCTCGCATTCCTGTCCATCTTCGTCGCAGTCGTTGCTGCGCTGGGAATCGGAGGCGTCGCCCTGGCCAACGTGTGGCTGCAAGACCTTCCCGACTATTCCGACGCGAATGCGCTGAACACGTCGGCCACGTCGGTGGTCTACGCCTCCGACGGCGAGACGGTGCTGGCCGAGTTCCAGCTCGAGAACCGCGAGCCCGTCGAGGCCGACCAGATCTCAAAGTACGTGCTCGAAGGCACCGTGGCCTGCGAGGACGAGCGCTTCTACACCCATTCCGGCGTCGACGTGGTGGGCTCTGCCCGCGCGCTGGTCAACAACCTGCTCGGAGGCTCGCTCGAGGGCGGTTCCACCATCACGCAGCAGCTTGTGCGCAACACCATACTCTCCGACGAGATGAGCGAGATCTCGTTCAAGCGCAAGATCCGCGAGATGTTCCTGGCCATGAAGGTCGAGGAGATGTACAGCAAGGACGAAATCCTCCTGATGTACCTGAACACCATCAACTACGGGTCCGGCGCCTACGGGATCGAGGCCGCGTCCGAGCGCTACTTCTCCAAGCACGCCAACGAGCTCACGCTGGCAGAGGCCGCCACGCTCATAGGCATTCCCCAGTCGCCCAACTACAACGAGCCCATCGACTACCCCGACAACGCCAAGTCGCGGCGCAACCTGGTCCTCGACCGAATGGTGTCGAACGGATGCGTGTCGGCCGCCGAGGCAGACGCGGTGCGTGGGGAAGACATCGTGCTCAACACCACCGCGCCCTCCGTCAACGGCATAGTCGCCTATCCGTACTTCGCAAGCTACGTGCGCAACCAGCTCCTCAACGAGGAGGGAAAGTACGCCTTCTCCACCGCCGAGCTGTTCAAGGGTGGCCTCAACATCGTCACCACGCTAGACGTCGACGACCAGAAGGCCGCCGAGGAGGCCTGCGCCAAGAAGGCCAAGGAGGCGGGCAGCGTGTTCGAGGTGGCCATGGCCGCCATCGACAACAGCAACGGGCACATCAAGGCCATGGTGGGTGGGAACAACTACGAGGAAAGCCAGGTCAACATGGCCACCGGCGAAGGCGGAGGCGGCCGTCAGTGCGGGTCGTCCTTCAAAGCCTTCACGCTGGCTGCGGCCATCGAGGAAGGCATCGACCCCGAGACCACCATCGACGCTGGCTACTCGGTCGACCTCGAAGGCACCGACCGGCAGGTCTACAACGCGGGCAAGGCCAGCTATGGTTCGGTGTCCATCAAGAAGGCCACCGCCGTGTCGTCGAACACCGCGTTCACCAGGCTCATCATGTCCATCGGGGTCGACAAGGTGCGCGAAATGGCCCAGCGCCTGGGCATCAAGTCCCCTATCCAGGACGTGGCCGGCATCACGCTGGGCATCGACTCGGTCAACCCGCTGGAGATGGCCAGCGCCTACTCCACCATCGCAAGCGGAGGCATCCATTACGAGCCCGAGTGCATCCTCACCATCACCGACCGCTCAGGCAACGTCATAGTCGACAACACGCATCCCGAAGGCGAACGCGTCCTGTCGCAGGAGGTTGCCCGTGCCGTCATCGACTGCCTCGAAGGCGTCATCACCGGCGGCACCGGCAAGCCCGCTGCCCTCACCACAGGACAGGTGTGCGCCGGCAAGACGGGAACCACGGAAGAAGACCAGGACAGCTACTTCGTCGGGTTCACGCCGCAGCTTACCTCCGCTTTCTGGCTGGGCGAACGCGCCGAGACCTACGAAGAGGCGAGCAAGGTGCGGGTCACGGTGTCCAGCGCCTTCTCCGACTTCATGAGCAAGGTGCTTGCCGATGCGCCCCTGGTCGACTTCTTCACGGCGGGCAAGCCCAACTACCGCAACTACGTCGACGAGAAGAACCACATCGGCAAGGGTTCGTGGAAGTCCGAGGACAGCTCGTCGTCGAGCTCGTCAAGTTCCGACTCGTCGTCGGCATCGTCGTCTTCGTCCGGCGGCAGCCATTCGTCATCGTCGTCGAGCTCGTCGGCGCAGGAGCCGGTCGATCCCGTTATTCCTCCGCCCGATCCCATTACCCCTCCGGTCGATCCCGGCGGCTCTGACGAAACGACGACCTGACCCTTCCTTTTGCCTTATACTCTTACGAAACGCGACAAGAGGAGCAGGATGCAGGTTCCGCACACCAATTCAAGAAGGCCGAAGGCCTCGAAGGCCCTGGCGGCCGTCGTGGCGCTAATGATGGCGATGTCCGTGGCGATGCTGTCCGGATGCGCGCCAAGCCAGCCGGCCGCCACCGACGAGAAGCCCGTCACGGCCGCAGGCTACATGAACTCCATGGCGAAGTCGTCCAAGCAGCTGTCCGAGAGCTTCGCCGACTTCTCGGGCGCGGTCGCAGAAGGCGACGTGTCGGCGCTGCAGGCCAAGGTCGACTCGGCCTACGAGGTGCTCGACCAGATGGAGGCACTCGAGGCTCCCGACGAGCTCAAGTCCGTGAAGGGCAAGTACGACGAGGCCATAGGCACGCTCAAGGGCGCGCTGAGCGACTATCTGGCAATATTCCTCGAGATAGAGAACGCCCCCGAGGGAGCCCAGTACGACTTCTCGGATTACGGCCAGCGGCTGGAATCCGTGCAGAAGGCCTACGACCAGGGCCTAAACCTGCTCGAGGAGGCCGACAAGATGTCCACCGAGATGTAGCCAGCCTTCTTCGAAACGGGCAGAACGCAACAGAACCGACACAAGATGCCTGAACCTTCCAACTTGCCAGAGCTTCTAGCGCCTGCGGGCAGTCCGGCCATGCTGCATGCCGTCGTCGCGGCCGGGGCCGACGCGGCCTATCTTGGCATGGGCGAGCTGAACGCCCGCCGCTCTGCCGACAACTTCGACGAGGCCACGTTCGCCGAAGCCTGCGACTATGCGCACCTGCGCGGCGTGAGGCTCTACGTCGCCATGAACACCATCGTCCTGCCCGACGAGATGCCTCGGGCGCTCAAGCTTGCGCGTCAGTGCCTTTCGCGCGGGGCCGACGCGTTCATAGTGCAGGACCTGGGACTTGCAGTCGCTCTGTCCCGGAAGCTTCCCGACGCGCGGCTTCATGCCTCCACCCAGATGAGCATCCACACCAAGGACGGCATATCGGCCCTGGCCGAGCTGGGCTTTGCACGGGTCACGTTGGCGCGCGAGCTGTCCCTGGGAGAGATAGAGTCGCTTTGCGACCATGCGGCAGGCCTCGGGATGGAGGTCGAGACCTTCGCGCACGGCGCCCTTTGCGTGTGCTATTCGGGGCAATGCCTCATGTCCTCGATGATAGGGGGGCGCTCCGCGAACCGTGGGCTTTGCGCCCAGGCATGCCGCCTTCCCTACAGGCTGGTCGACATGCGCGACCAGCAGCGGCAGCTGAAGTCGCCAGGCGATCACCTTCTTTCTCCGAAAGACCTCTGCCTGGTAGGAAGCGTGGACGAACTGGCCCGTGCCGGGGTCTCGTCCTTGAAGATAGAAGGCCGCATGAAGTCGCCGGAGTACGCCGGCACGGTGGTCGCGGTGTACCGCGAAGCCGTCGATGCGGCACGGAGCGCCGCAGCCGTCGACCCTGCTGCGCGCGACGACCGCGACTCGCGGCTCGGGTCGGTGTTCTCGCGCGGGTTCACTTCCGCATACTTCGACGGAAGGCGCGGGAACGACGTCATGAGCTACCAGCGGCCCAACAACCGTGGGCAGTTCGTGGGACGCGTCAAGGAGGTCGGCGACGACTTCGTCGAGCTGTCATGCGAAAAGCCGTTGGTGGAGGGCGACATGCTGGAGGCGTGGACGCGCCGAGGCAACTTCACGTTCAAGGTGCGCGACGTCGTGAAGGTGTCGGGCAAGACGGTGCGCCTTCCGCTTCCGGGCGATCTGGAGGTGCATTCGGGCAAGCGTGCGGGC
>CAQLOA010000006.1:0-3790 GCA_948829205.1 uncultured Eggerthellaceae bacterium | reverse complement strand
GCAATGCGGCGGCGGTACGCGTCAACGACCGCGTGTTCCGCGTGCGAAGCGCCGAAGCCGCATATGCCGACGACGCCCGAGAGCCGCGCATCCCGGTTTCGGGAAACGTCACGCTTCGCATCGGGCAGCCGCTCAAGGCGACCTTCTGGCTCGCGGACGACGGCTCGACCGTTGCAGAGAGGCTGCTTGCCAGGCTTTCCGGCGACGTGCATGCGGCCGAGGCGCTAGGAGGCGTGGTGGAAGAGGCGCGCACGCGTCCCGTCACTGTCGAGGACGTGGCCTCCCACATCGACCGCCTGGGCCAGACGCCCTACCGTCTCGTCGACCTGTCCGTCGAGCTCGACGACGGAGTCGGCATCGGCTTTTCCGCCTTGCACCACGTCCGCAACGATGCGCTCGAGGCGCTGACCATCAGCATCCTCGAAAGCAGCCTGCGCTCCATAGCCCCAGAAGAGGATGCCTCTCGCGCTTGGCTTCGGACTGCGAAATCGGCGGGTTCGATTGTCCCACCGATTTCTTGTCCTGCAGAACCGCGCTTCGAGGCATCTTCTTCCGTGGCCGTCTCGACGTCCTGTTCCGTAGCAGGGGGTCCGCGCGCAGATTCCGCAGCGAACGGAAACGTCCAGTGGACGTTTCCGCCGAGCGAGGACTGCCCGAGCACGGCGCCCCCTGCTGCGGAACAGGACGCGCGAGAGGCATGCGCCTCGGACGGCACAGGCTTTGCATCGGACGCTCATGGCGCCCGCTTCCATATCGCTGTCATAGCCACCAACCCCGACTGCGCCCGGGCAGCCAAACGCGCCGGTGCCGACGAGGTGATCGTTCCGGCCCTCAACTACAGGCGTGGCCAGGCGCAGCGGGAAGGCATGTTGGTCGCAGACCCTTCGCCCACGCCCTTCCCCAAGAAGTGCACCATCTGGGTTCCCGCAGTCGACCACGACCCCGTGGGGGAGTCGCGCGAAGCCAGGCTCGAATCCGACGCGTGGACCAACGTGTCGGAAGGCGGTTCCGTGCTCGTCGAAAGCCTTGGCGCGCTTCATCGCGCCCTGCAGGCAGGCTGCGAGGTCGAGATAGGGCCGGGCCTTCCCATGGTCAACTGCGCCGCGCTCGAGCTCGCCGAGGCCTTCGACGCCGCCCGCGTGTGGCTTTCCCCCGAACTCAACCTGCATCAGATAGCCGAGCTCGCGTCCTGCAAGGGTCCTGCGCCCGCGCTTGGCGTGAAGGTGGCCGGGGCCCAGGAGCTCATGGTCACCGAGCACTGCCTTCTGATGAGCCAGGGCGAGTGCGCCCAGAACTGCGGCGAGTGCAAGCGCCGGCGCGTGCCCTTTGCGCTCGAGGACCGCAAAGGCTACATGTTCCCCGTGGCGTCCGACGCCCTTGGCCGTTCGCACCTGTACAACAGCGTGGCTCTGGACAACGTGGCATCCGTACCCGACCTGGTTAAGGCGGGCGTCACCGGCTTCATGGTGGATGCCACGCTCATGTCGCCCGAGCAGTGCGCCCAGGCGACGGGGCGCCTTGCGAAGGCGCTGCAGGTTTGGATGGACGACGGCAACGTCCTGTCAAAGCTTCCGGGGACGACGACGGGTCATCTCCACCGCGGGGTCAAGTGACCCGGCGCCATGTGTTTGCAGCGTCATGTAAACTGTCGTATCGTCGCGTGTTCGGACGCTTTAGCGCCGAACCGGTCCGAATGCAAAGGGAAGGAAGAGGCAAGAAAATGCTCAACGCCGAGGAACAGCTTCATGTAATCTCGTCCGGTGCGTCCCAGATAGTTCCCGAACAGGCGCTTCTCGAGAAGCTGAGGCGAGGCGTGCCGCTCAACGTGAAGCTGGGCGTCGACCCCACGGCCCCCGACATCCATCTGGGCCATGCGGTGCCGCTGCGCAAGCTGCGCCAGTTCCAGGACCTCGGGCACGAGGTCACCCTCATCATAGGCGACGGAACGGCCCTTATCGGCGACCCGTCAGGCCGCAACTCCACACGTCCCCAGCTGTCGCGCGACCAGATCGCCGAGAACGCGCAGACCTATGTCGACCAGGCCTTCAAGGTGCTCGATCCTGCCAAGACCACGCTGCGCTACAACTCGGAATGGATACTTGACCTCGACATGGAGGGCCTGCTCAAGCTGCTGGCCAACTTCACCGTCGCGCGCATCCTCGAGCGGGACGACTTCCACAACCGCTACACGTCGGGCCAGTCCATCAGCCTGCATGAGTTCCTCTACCCGGTCATGCAGGCCTACGACTCGGTGGTCATCAAGGCCGACGTGGAGCTGGGCGGCACCGACCAACTGTTCAACCTGCTTGCCGGGCGCGAGCTCATGGAGAAGCTGGGGCTGGAGCCGCAGGTCTGCCTGACGCTTCCTCTGCTGGAAGGCACGGACGGCGTCCGCAAGATGTCGAAGTCCTACGGCAACTACATCGGGCTCACCGACGCCCCCGAAGAGATCTTCGGGAAGGTGATGTCCATCCCGGACGAGCTCATGGTGAAGTACTTCCGGCTGGCGTCCACCGTGCCCGTGGACGAGATAGACGCGATAGAGAAGGGGCTGGCTTCCGACGAGCTGCATCCCAACAAGGTCAAGCGTTCGCTGGCCCGCAACATCGTGGCCGCATACTACGACGAGGATGCGGCGGCGGCGTCCGAGCAGCACTTCGACAAGGTGTTCAAGCAGCACGACGTCCCCGACGACGTGCCGGTCTATGAAGGCGGCATCGAGGTGAACGACGAGGGGCTCGTGTACCTTCCGGGCCTCATGGCCGCAGCCTCGCTCGCCCAAAGCGCCGGGGAGGCGCGCCGTCTCATCGACGGCGGGGGGGTGAAAGTCAACGGAGTCGCGCTGCCTCCCAAGTCCTACAACGTCGATCCCGAGAACCTTTCGGGCACCACGCTGCAGGTCGGCAAGCGCAAGTTCCTCCGATTCAAGTAGGCGTTGCATGCGGCATGAGCCTTGCCGCATGCAAAGGCGAACGCCCTCCGCCATGCTTCCTCATTCGTTGGCGACGCAGTCAGTCTGCGTCGCCTTTTCTTTTCCCGATTTGCCTCCGATGCGGGCAACATAGGTTTGGGATGCATCGGGAATCAAAACTCATTGCAAAAAGAATCATGCCTCTGAACAGGCAAAAGTGTCATTTTGGGAAAAATTTTCCAACATTTTTCAAAAAAGTTTGAAAAAGTGCTTGACGGCATGTCCTGAAGCGCGTAAAGTATTCTCTCGCGTCACAAACGCAAGGGAAGTTGCTCAAACAACTTCTCGGCACCTTGAGAACCGGATACTGTAGAGAAACAAAAGCCACTTAGATGGCACATTTTGTTTCTTCAGACGGACCATAGAAACCATTTTTTGAATTCAAGCTTGTTATCGTGGAAGGCCTAGCACTTACCGGTGCGAAGCCAACCACGCGTCATGACTTTGGATCATATCGGATAACTGATACTTCCAAAGCCAGTTTCGAACGGAGAGTTTGATCCTGGCTCAGGATGAACGCTGGCGGCGTGCTTAACACATGCAAGTCGAACGATTAACCCACCTTCGGGTGGTTATAGAGTGGCGAACGGGTGAGTAACACGTGACCAACCTGCCCCAGACATCGGGACAACCATTGGAAACGATGGCTAATACCGAATACTCTCTTCCTTCCCCATGGTTGGAAGAGGAAAGCTCAGGCGGTCTGGGATGGGGTCGCGGCCCATCAGGTAGTAGGCGGGGTAACGGCCCACCTAGCTTATGACGGGTAGCCGGACTGAGAGGTCGACCGGCCACATTGGGACTGAGATACGGCCCAGA
>CAQLOA010000005.1 GCA_948829205.1 uncultured Eggerthellaceae bacterium | reverse complement strand
ACTCGGGGCATTCCCAACGTGGGTCGTCGTAGCGGTCGGCGAACTGCTGCGAATAGTCGCCCAGCCAGAACGCGCCGGTGTTCGAGAAACAGCCGGCCACGCGCGGCGAGTAGCATGACTGGCCGCTCATCGCGAATATGAAGTTAGGGCTGCCGAAGCCCCACGCAAGACGCGTGATGTACTGGCCGATGTCGCGGCCCGTGCCCGAATAGAACGCGATGCACTCGGGGCCGTACTTCTCCTTGATTTCCAGGAACCTGGACGAAATCGTCTCGTACGCCTCGTCCCAGGTGATGCGCTCCCACTTGTCCTTGCCGCGGTCTTCTCGGGCGCGCTTCATGGGATGAAGCACCCGGCCTTCGTGATATACTACCTCCGGAAGTGCCAGACAGCGGCAACACAGCCTGCCTTGGTTGAAGGGGTTTTCGGGATCCCCTTCCACCTTGACAAGCTTTCCGTCGTCGTCGGTGTACATAAGCACTCCGCACCCCAAATGGCAGCCCGGTCCCGACCAGGCGCTGCCGCGGGTCACATGAAGACCGTCTTCGTCGTACTTGTACGGCTCCTTGTGATCGACGAGGGTGTATTCCCTCTTCTCGCTCATTGCATCCTCCTTCTCCTTTTTGAGGTTCCAGGCCGTACGAAATCGACGTCCTGTGAGATGTTCATATGGTGGGGCAGCACCTGCCTCGCGTGAATCGGGGAAACGTCCGTATTTATGCGAAAAGTGCTGCGTAGCTGGTTATGGAGGAGAAAGTATGACCAAAGGTATTACCCAGGAACGAGACGACCACCTGTTCGGCAACGATTCCGCCATCCTCGTTTTCGGAATCATTTCGCTAGGGTCCTATTGGGCCTGGATCTTCGCGACGTTCTCGTCGGTCGCATTGAACCCATTCGGGAACGAAGGCATAGTGGAGTACTGCCTGCTGCTGGTCATCTTCGCCGGAACCTCGGCGCTGACGACCTTGGCTGTCAGCTTCGTGCCCGAAAAGGCCGAGACGCTCTTCAAAGGCCTTCGCGGGTTCGTTATGTTGTCCCTTACCAGCTGCCTGAACGGAATCCCGGCGCTGCTGCACGCGTTTGGAATGCAGCTGGCATTCCCTGCGGTTGCGGTGCTTTGGGCGGTTTCGGGTCTGGCGTCGTCGCTGGTGCTCCTGAAGACCATCCGCTTCCTCGTGTGGCTGAAACGCGCGAAGATATCACGATGCATCTCGCTGAGCTTCCTCGTGGCCGCCGCCTTGTACGCCATACCGCAGCTTCTTTCCCCCGCCATGATGGCCGTAGGGGTCATGATGTTGCCCGTTCTGGCCTGTGCATTCACCTTTGCCGCAGGCCGCAGGATGGATTCGTCCAGCGAGCAGCATGCTCAGAGCGCGCCGGAGTCAAGGACTCATTCCGAATCGCCGAAAGCCCGCTTGTCAGAGCTTAGAAACTTCATGCCCCTCACTCTTATATATACGGTGTCGTTCGGCATCGTGTCATATGCAGTGCTTTACCTTGCATGCGTCAACCACATGATATTCATCATCGTGTTGTCCATACTGTTCTCGGCGGCGTTCCTTGCCACATGCACCTTCTTCTTCAAGATGAGAATAGACGCCGACAGGTTCCGCCGCGTGCTGCTGATGCTGGTCGCCGTGGCACTTTTGCCCTTCCCCTACTCGAACAGCACGCTTCAGATCGTGTTCCTGTCGTTCGCCGTGTTCGGCTTCACGTGCTTCGACGCCATAGGATGGGGCGACCTGGCCGACGAGGTGCGCGACCGTAGGCTGGGCCTGTTCCGCTACACGAGCACGGCCACCTTCGTCAACTTCGTAGGCATCTTCCTCGGATGGGCCATCGGATACGGACTGTTCGTAATCCTAGGACACGACGGCTTCGGGGCTGGGTTTGGAATCGTTTCGGTGGCGCTGGTCATGGCCATGGTGGTCTATCTCACGCTGACAGGCAGAGGCGAAGAGTCCGAGGCCGGCGTCGCAAAGTCCACGCAGTTCCAAGACGCCTGGAAGGACAAGTGCCACGACATCTCCGAGCAGCACAAGCTCACCAAGCAGGAGGAGCGCATCTTCACGATGCTCGCGCGCGGACGCAGCTACGGCTACATTGCCGACGAGCTGTACATATCGACGCACACAGTGAAGACGCACATCTACCACATCTATCGAAAGGTGGACATCCACTCCCAGCAGGAACTGATAGACATGGTGGAGGAAGACTTCCAATAGCCAGACGCAACAGCAGCACCGGGCGTTGCCAGACGTGCTGTTAGGGGCACAGCTAACAGCACGTCGACGCAAAAGGAGCGCAGGTGCGCTATAAGGAATGCGCACCTGACCGAAATCCTTACGAAGTGTTGCGCGCTCTACTCGACCGTGCCCACGGGTTCGGGGTCGGCAAGCTTTTCGTTCATCTTGCGCTTGAAGGCAATGGCGACAACCAGCGCCACACAGGAAAGGCAACCCATGACGATGGCAGCCATGGAGTAGCCGGACGTGTCCAGCACGTTGCCTACGATGGCAGGAATGGCCAGGGTGCCAAGGTTCTGTCCAAGCACCACCAGCGCGACCGCAGCTCCTACGGTGTGGGGCGACCGTGCCACGAAGGGCGGGATGGCGAAGAACAACGCCGGAGCGGCTCCGAGGAAACAGCCTCCCAGGAATCCAACGACATAGGTCACGGCCACGGATGCATCCATGTTGAACCAGGAGAACAAGAACACGGTGCAGAGAGCGATGTTGACTACGAGCACCAGCATCTTGTCCTTGGCGCGTGCGAAGATGACGCCGATGACCACCGATCCCACCAGCATGCCGAACGAAGCGAGCATCGAAGTGATGTTGGCCTCGGTGTAAGGCCTGTCGAGCTCGACGTTGAGGTAAGTGACCGTGAAGCTGTTGAAGGCGTCGGTGGCGCCGCCTACAAGGAAGAACATGAGGGCGGTGAGGAGGGCGAAGGGAGCCAGGTACCCCCAAAGCAGCCCATGTTTTTGAGAGCCGTCTGTTGCATCAGCAGAAGCTGGGCCCGCCCCCACATCGGCATCAAGTCCGTCGGAAGCGCGCTCGGGCATCCTTACGCATATCACCACCAGCAGCAAAGCCAGCACCGTGGACACCAGCGAGAACACCCACATGCCAGACCAGTCGGTTGCTGCAAGGATAGGATTCGCAAGTCCCGTGGAAAGCAGCATTCCCAAGCCGACGTTTGCTCCCCACACGCCGCTCGCGATGCCGCGCTTCTTAGGCTCGTACCACGCCGCTATGATCACCGGCCCAGCCGTCATAGTGACGCCATAGCCGGCTCCTTCCAGAACCCTGGTGGCCAGAAGGGCGGCATCGCTTGTGACGAAAAGAGCGATGACGTTTCCCACCACCGACGCCAGCAGAGCCACGCTTACCACCTTGCGGGCGCCTAGCCTGTCGATCAACGTACCACCGAACACCATCGCCATGACAAGGGCCGAGGCCGAGAACGCCGTCATCAGCAGGCCTTGCATCGTGTAGGAGATTCCAAGCGTCTCTATCATCGACGGCTGGGAGGGAGGAACCTTTCCGTATTGCGTCGAAATCAGGATGCTTGCAACGATGATGGCCCAGACCGGGATCCAGGCGGCGACCTTCTTTGCCATGGCGACCACTCCTTCTCCAGAACGATGACGGCACTAGCAATGCCGCGCATAGGGAAATGGTTGCCTATATAGAAGGCGCGCACATCCACCGCGCGTCGCTATATTGCGGTAAAAAGTGCGGTATTAGAGGAAGTATTATGCCCATACGCGGGGAACCTGAAGCCGCGAACGCAAGCGCCGTCCTTTCCGCGCACGAAACTCAGGCGATTTTGGCAAAAAATCGCTAGTTTCAGTCAAGCAGGCGAACCCTTTCGCCGCATTCGAGCGCTTCCGACCCTAAGTCTTGCAAGGCCTTTCAAACAAAGCCCCGGTCAGAGCTTCGCGTCAGAAAACAGGCCGCTTTCCAATCCTTCAAAACTCGTAGACATGGACTGAAACGGGCGTTTTTTCGCCAAAACTCACCAGTTTTCGTGCACGGACAATGCCTACACGCGAGTTGCGCCCCTATGTCTACCGATAAGACCTTATGTCAACGCAATTTCTTTAACGATTCTGGTTGGCAATTGAACAAGCGTCTCAAACGCACATGCCAAAGGCCCACCCTGGGGCGTCCGCGTAGCGTCACTCAACGCTTCCTCCGTCAGGACGAAGATTTAGGAAACCATCGAACGGTACAGTTCGGCGTAGGTGCGGGCGCAACGGTCGAAGCCAAAGTCACGCGACATGGCGTTTTGCACCAGCCGGTCCATGGCTTTCTTGTCGCCGAAGGCGGCCAACGCCTTGCGGCACGCGCCCAGCGCGTCGTCGCCGTCGAAGCGGGAGAACGAGAACCCGCATCCTTCGCCCGTGAACTGGTTGTACGGCTGCACGGTGTCCTTCAGTCCACCGGTTTCGTGCACTATCGGAAGGCTGCCGTAACGCATGGCGATCATCTGGGATATTCCGCACGGCTCGAACGCCGAAGGCATCAGAAAGAAGTCCGACGCCGCATAGATGCGGTGCGACAGGTCGTTGTTGTAGCCGATATACGAGCACACGCGCCCCTTGTTGCGGTTCTCGGCCTCACGCATCTGCCACTCCAGCCCCGCGTCGCCCGACCCAAGCACCACGAACATGGCACCTTCGTGCACCAGCGTGCCGATGACGTGCGCCGCGATGCCTATTCCCTTCTGCGGGGTCAGGCGCCCGACCATCGCGATCAGCGGCGCATCCATATCCACCTGAAGCCCTAGCTCCTCAAGAAGCGCGCGCTTGCATTCGGCCTTTCCGGCCATGTCGTCTTGCGAATAGTTCTTCGCCAGGAAAACGTCCGTCTCCGGGTTCCACGTGTCAGTGTCTATCCCGTTCAATATGCCCCACAACCTGCCTTGGTCGCATACGGAACGCAGGTCGTCCTGCAGCCCTTCGCCGAACTCGGGCGTAGTGATTTCCTGGGCATACGTGGGACTGACGGTGTTCACCCTGTCAGCCGTGTCGATTCCGGCCTTCATCATGTTCCAGCAGCCTAGATCCCAAGCGTACGCGCGCTCGTCGGAACCGATGGCGATGGCCTGCAGGTCGTCGCCGAAAGTGCCCTGGAACGCCAGGTTGTGAATGGTCAGCAGCGTGACTGGAGGCCTTTTGCCCTCGCGCGCACAGCGCGCCTTCAGCTTGAACGGCACCAACGCAGTGTGCCAGTCGTTGCAATGGATGATGCCCGGATCGAAGTCAAGGTTGGGGATGGCATCGCAAACGGCCTGCGCGAAGAAGGCGTACTGCTGACCTTCGAAGTTGTTGCCTGTATATATCGGGCCTCCGAAGTAATGCTCGTTGTCGACGAAGTAGTAGACGGTGCCGTCCAGCTCCAGCTTGTCGATGCCAACGAAGCGGTCCTCCCATTGCGGAGCAGCAAGATAGTCGAACAGGTGCGTGGCTTCGCTGGCGTAGCGGTCCTTGACGACACGATGGAAAGGCATGATGATGCGCGCGTCGACGCCTAGCGCCTTCAGGTACTTAGGCAAAGCGCCCACAACGTCGGCCAATCCGCCCGTCTTGGCAAGCGGCGCAGCCTCGGCAGCGACGATGAGCACCGGTGGCAGGTCACCGAATTCCGCAGCGTCCTTCATCTGCTGGGCCTGCGCGGCCTTCGACCCCCTCGCCTGCTTGCGCGCCGTCATGCCATCGAACTTTCCACCACGGTGCCCTTGCGGATCACCTTCGGGTCGTACGGCGCCGCGATGCACCGAGCTCCTTTGCGAACGGCTACGTTCTTGT
Source organism: uncultured Eggerthellaceae bacterium (assembly GCA_948829205.1). Lineage (GTDB taxonomy): Bacteria > Actinomycetota > Coriobacteriia > Coriobacteriales > Eggerthellaceae > MGBC163016. The sequence continues at coordinate 17,885 of CAQLOA010000005.1, read as the reverse complement.
CGATGATCATGTTGCACAGCTTGGCCCCGGCTTCCACATGCGTGTTCTGCATGATGATGCAGTTTTCCACATGTGCCGTCTGATCGACCTTCACCCCGCGGAACACGATGCTGTTCTGTACCCGTCCCTCGATGTCGCAGCCGTTTCCGAACAGGCTGTGCTCAACCTCGCAGCCGCGATGGAAGCGCGTGGGCGGCGCATCCATCGTCTTGGTGTACACGGGGAATGCAGGATTGAACAAGTCGTAACGCACGCTTTTGTCCAACAGGTCCTGGTTCAGGTCGAAATACGACTTCACAGAGGTCACGCGTCCGACGTAACCCTTGTGCTCAAGCCCCACCACCTTGTAGTCACGTATGGCCATCTTCAGCAAGTCCTGGTCGAACCCGTAGCGTCCTTCGGCGCACACGTCCTCGACAAGGCGCAGCAGCAACTCTTTGTCCATCAAACACACCCGCAGGTTGGCGTAGCAGTTGTCCTTGCCTGTGGGGCTGGTGGCCAGGTTCTTCACCACGTCGCCTTCCATCTCGAAGTACGACACCTCGTCGGTGTCGTCGTTCATCAGGCTCTTGTCGCGCGAGTACATCACCGTGACGTCGGCACCCGTGGCCACGTGATGGTCCATCATCTCGTTGAAGTCCTGGCTGTACACCTGGTCGGTTCCCATCAGCAGGCAGTAACGCCAACGCTGATGCTCCACGAAGTCGCGTTTGCTGAGAATAGCGTCGGGCAGCCCGTGGTACATCTCGGTGCCGCACGCCAAATCATACGGCGGCAGCAGACGCAAGCCGCCGTTCTTCTTGGAAAGGTTCCATTCCTTGCCGGACCCGATGTGGTCGATGAGCGACTTGTAGTTGCGCTGCGTAATCAACCCAACGGAATGAATGCCGCTGTTGGAGATGTTCGACAGCAGCAGGTCGATCATGCGGTAGCGGCCGCCGATGGGAAGCGCTGCAGTGGAACGCAGCTCGATGAGATCGCGAAGCTGCTGCGATCCCTGCTTCGCATAGACGATGGCGAATGCGTTATTCATCCTGCGCCTCTTCTCCGTCGGCATCGGGAACAGCGACCGCAGCGGCATCGATGTCAGGAACGTCAACGACGGCCGCATCGTTTTGTGCGCCGTCGGCATCCGCCTCATGCACGGCCTCTACGATGGCACCGGGCTCGATGGTCTGCCCAGGCTTTACGACGGCGCCTTCCATGATGGTGGCGTTCGCGCCAACCACGCAAAGCTCGCCTTCGCCGCCCACCTTCGCGCCGGCCTTCACCACCACGTCCTCGGCCAGGATCGCACGGTTCACCACCGCACCCGGCTCGATGCGCGAGCTGAGCATGACGACGCTGTCCTTCACCTTCGCGCCGCTGTCCACCTGCACCCCTTGGAACAGGATGCTGTGGTCCACCTCGCCGTCGAGCTCGCAGCCTTCCGGCACCAGGCAGGTGTCAAGCACGGCCTCCTCGCCGATCAGGGCGGCGGGCATGAACGGGTTGCGCGAGTATATCTTCCACGAATTGTCGGCCAGGTTCAGCGGCGGGTCGTCTTCCAGCAGGTCCATGTTGGCCTCCCAAAGGCTTTCCACCGTGCCAACGTCGCGCCAGTAGCCCTCGAAGGGATAGGCGAACAGCCGCTCGCCTGCACCCAACATGGCCGGAATCACGTCCTTGCCGAAGTCGTGGCTGCTGTTGGGGTCGTCGGCGTCAAGCATCAGGTAGCGCCTGGCCTTGTCCCAGCTGAACACGTACACGCCCATCGAGGCCAGGTTGCTGGGCGGGTCGGCCGGCTTCTCCACGAAATCCGTCACCTGGTCGTTCTCGTCGGCGGCCAGTATGCCGAAGCGGCTGGCCTCCTCGATGGGCACGGGCATAGCCGCTATGGTGACGTCGGCCTCGTGGCTCTTGTGGAAGGCCACCATGCGGCTGTAATCCATCTTGTATATATGGTCTCCCGAAAGAACCACCACGTAGTCAGGCGTGAACCTGTCTATGAAGTTGGTGTTCTGGTAGATGGCGTCGGCGGTTCCAGCGTACCAGCTTCCCACGTCGCCCACGCGCGTGTAGGGCGACAGCACGAACACTCCGCCCGAAGGCGAGTCGAGGTCCCACGGCGCGCCCGTGCCGATGTAGCTGTTAAGCACGAATGGCTCGTATTGCGTAAGCACGCCAACCACCCCGATGCCGGAATTCTCGCAATTTGACAACGTGAAGTCGATAATCCTGTATTTTCCGCCGTAAGGCACGGCAGGTTTCGCACGATAGCGAGTCAGCACGCCGAGGCGGCTGCCTTGACCACCCGCCAGGATCATGGCGACGCATTCCTCGTGATCGTTCATCTGCCAGACTCCCTTTCTTTCCCTGATGCACTCGAAGTAGACGACGCTGAGCGGCGGGACGTTCACCTTCGCATGGAACGGCTGCCCCTCGAACGACCCGCGTTCGGTGGTTATCGCCGTGCGGTTGTGAAGCCCCGAACCGCCGAAGCGGATCTCGTCGCTGTTGAAGGCCTCCACCAGCGTGCCCTCGTGCGGAAGGCCCACCACCAAGCCCATCACCGGGTTGGGCGAGAAGTTGCAGCAGCACAGCACGTCGCACATCTCGCAGCCGTCCACCGCCTCGGCGTCCTCGGGCACAGGCGAGGCAACGCGAAGGAAGGCCACCGTGTCCTGGTTGCGATTGTTGCGGTTCGCCCACTGGAAGCCCTGCGGCTCCATGTCGTTGAGCCACAGCGACGCGTGCTTCAGGTAGAACGCGTTCAACTCGGCCGAGAAGCGTTGCATCTGGGCATGCGAGTCGAAACGCATCAGGTCCCATTCCAGCTCTTCCTTGAAGTTCCATTCGTCGAACTGGGCGAATTCCGACCCCATGAACGTGAGCTTCTTGCCCGGGTGCGCGAACTGGTAGCCCATCAGCGTGCGCAGGGTGGCAAACTTCTGCCCGTATTCGCCGAACATCTTGTTCACCATGGACTTCTTGCCGTACACGACCTCGTCGTGCGAGTATTCCAAGATGAAGGCCTCGCTGTAGGCGTAGTCCATCGAGAATGTGAGCTTGTCGTGGTTGCCCGCGCGGAACAGCGGGTCGGTCTGCGCGTAGTCAAGCGTGTCGTGCATGAAGCCCATGTTCCACTTGAACGTGAAGCCCAGGCCGCCCAGGTAGGGCGGCAGCGTGACCATGGGAAACGCGGTGGATTCCTCGGCCACCATGATGGCGCCAGGGTAGGCTTCGAGCACCGAAGAGTTCAGCTTCTGCAGAAACGCGACCGCTTCCAGGTTGATGTTGCCACCGTCCTTGTTGGGCACCCATTCGTCACGGCCATAGTCCAGATACAGCATGGAGCTGACTGCGTCCACGCGCAGGCCGTCGATGTGGTAGACGTCGAACAGTTGCATGGCCGCCGAGATAAGGAAGCTGACCACCTGCGGCCGGCCGTAGTCGAACACCAGCGTGCCCCATTCGGCATGCTCGCCTTTGCGCGGGTCGGGGTATTCGTAAAGCGGCTGGCCGTCGAAGGAGGCCAGCGCGAAGGCGTCGCGCGGGAAGTGCGCAGGCACCCAGTCCATGATCACGCCGATGCCGTGGGCGTGCATGGTGTCGACGAAGTACATGAAGTCCTGCGGGGTGCCGTATCGCGAGGTTATGGCGTAGTAGCCCGTGGTCTGGTATCCCCACGAGTTGGGGAACGGGAACTCGGTGAGAGGCATGGGCTCCACGTGCGTGTAGCCCATCTTCACGCAGTACTCGGCCAGCTGGTCGGCCACGGTGCGGTAGTTGGGAAGGGGCCTGTCCTCGAAGTTGACGTCCTCCTTCTTCACGCCTTCGGGAAGCGGGGGCGTGCGCCACGAACCAAGATGCATCTCGTAGATGGAGATGGGCTCGCGCTGCGCGTTGCGCGTGCGGCGTTTCTCCATGTAGCCGTCGTCGCGCCAGTCGTAACCGTCGAGGTTCCACACCTTGGAAGCAGTGCTGAGGCCGTTTTCGGCATGGAAGGCGAAGGGGTCGGCCTTCAGACGGCCCTTGCCGTCGGCGCCGACTATGTAGTACTTGTAAACGTCACCGACATGAAGCCCTGTAGCGACACAGGCCCAAACGCCGGGATGGACCATCTGCATGGGATTGGCGGAATCGTCCCAGTCGTTGAACTCTCCCACCAGCGACACGGCCTTGGCATGAGGCGCCCACACGACGAACAGGTAGGCCTCGGGGCCCGCTTCTGGCAGCTTGTGGCATCCGAAGGTGAAATAGGCGCGCTGGGCATCGCCTCTGTCGAACAGATAGAGGTCCGGTTCTTTAAGATATTTCGAAGCGGAGTCCATTGATGACAGTATACATACGGCGCGTAGACGAAACGGCTACGCTCGCCATCTGTCACCAGTTGGCTACTATAACGGCGCAACAGGAGACAAAGGAGCACACGAACGTCCCCGGCATGACCCCACATGGCAAACAAGCCAGACTCCGCTGGCGCATCCCTCCACCTGCTTCGGGCGCACACGCGCTAGATGCATGTATCATTATTGAGCGCTGAAACAAGACGGGACGACGGGAGAAGCAATGCTCGCAGACAGCCAGGTGCAGGAATATTTGGATCGCATCGGGTTCGATGGCGATCCGACGCCCGACCGCGTCACCCTAGACAGCCTTGTTCGACTGCACCAGAGCAGCATTCCCTTCGAAACGGTGACGCTTCACCGCGGCGGGGCGGCACCTTCCCTTGACGTGGAAGACATCTATTCGAAGGTCGTCGAAGAAAGGTTCGGCGGCTACTGCTTCGAGCTCAACAAGTTGTTCTCTGCACTGCTCGAGTCTATAGGCTTCGAAACGTACCCTGTGTTGTGCCGCGCCGTCCGAGGCCGCGACGGGCTGATGCCCATCAACCACCGTGGCACGGTCGTGGCCCTCGAAGAGGGCCTCTGCTCCGTCGACGTAGGTTTCGGAGGGCCGATGCCTTCGGGTGCGCTGCTGCTTGACGACGCCGTGGAGCAAGACGTCAACGGCGAGACCTACATCGCAACGCGCCACGACGACGGATGGTGGCATGTCGACAGAATCACGCAGTCGTCCAACGACCTGTACGACGACGACCTTCCAGAAAGGCGGCAGACCGAACTGACCCTTTGCGCCGCGAAGGTCGAAGAGCTGGACTTCGATTCGCTGAACATGTTCTTCTCGGCGCCCGGAACGCTGTTCCGCGACCATGAGATCGCCAACCTTCGCACGGAAGACGGCTACTGTGGGCTGAAGGACGGCGTGTTGACCAAGCGGTCGAACGGCGTGAAGGAAGTCGTCGAGCTCGACGGGACTGAACAAGTCGACCACGCCCTTTCCGATTTGTTCGGCATGGTCAACATCAAAGACTGGACGAACATCGCGTAAAAGACCGGAGCATTCCATTCGGCGTGCTCTGAAGGCCAAAATAAAGGACGCCGCATTCATGCGGCGTCCTCTTCCTTTGCCACAGGCCCGCACCAGCAGACCTCGATGCGACGTTCCTTAGAACGCGAAAAGGTAGTCCAGCTCGTCGGTCCAGCTTTCGGGGTCGAGCACCCACTTGCCGCCTTCCTTGGTCAGGTCGTAGTCGACCATCGAGTCATCGGTAGGCGTGGTGGAATTGACTGCGTCCATGAGCGCCTTGCCAATGGCCTCGTAGGCCGCTTCCATCGTGGAGTACTGGCTTACGTCGCCGGAAAGCAGCGTGGAAATCTGCGACTCGAACTCGGTTGCAATTGAGTAAGTGTCCTTGCATGTGATCGTATACCAGGCCTCGCCCGTACCTTCGCTGCCGTCGATGTCGGTGAAGTCGTACTCGTAGTCGAATCCCTGGATCATGGCCTTGGCCAGCTCGGTAGGATCGACCTTCAGGTCGGCAAGGCTCAGATCCTCGGAGGCCAGCTCAGAGTTAAGCGATTCCTCGACAATTGCCGCGATGGTGGCCACCATGGCGGGGTCGGCCGACTTGATCTTGTCCAGCTCGGGATCGATCACGGCGTAAAGCTCGTCGTCAAGACGGTCAGAAAGGGCGCTGGAGGCTGCAGAGCTCGAAATAGCCGACGAACTCTGCGAAGCGTATGTGTCGGTGAAGTCGACGTCGGCGTAGTCGAGAATCGAAAGCCCCAGCACGATGAGCACGCTGTTGACGACAAGCATGATGATGGACAGAGCCAGACCCACGATGCCGCAGATGCGTCCGGCCTTGCCCTGGCCCTGCGTGCCGCCCGCTTTGAAGTACTTGCCGGCCAACACGATGGCAACGATGCCGAGCACGATGCCAACGATCGGAATGAAGCAGAACACGATGGCCAGGATGCCGCACACGAGCGCTCCGGTGGGGCTGGGCTGGCCAGTCGGAACAGGAGCTCCAGCGTAGGGCGCGCCCTGCGGGGGCATCGGCTGCGTGGGAACAGGCTGCCCCATTGGCGGCATAGGCTGCGTCTGAGCAGGCTGCCCTGCGGCGGGAACGGCTTGAGCGGGCTCGGGCTCGATTGCCGGCACGGCTTGAGGCTCGCCAACAGCCGTCGTCGGCTGCTCGACCGGCATGGTTTCCTGCGAAGCCGCCTCGGCGTTCGTAGCACCGGAGTCGCTTGCACCCATGCTTTCTTCGGGCACGTTGGTGGGGTCTTTCTCGTCCCTTGTCGCTCCTTATGGTTGCACGAAACCACCGGGTTCGGTGGCCACGTACAATTCTAGCCGAAGAAGCCGCCTTGACTTGAAACAGAGGCGTGCCAAAAGCGAACGTCCCCTGACACACCCGCGCAGCGTCTAACAATACTTCGTCCGGCAGGACGAAGTATTAAAAGCCTATCCCACCCACTTCTTGAGCATGCGCACCAACGTGTCGATCTCGAGCGGCTTGGACATGTGGTCGTTCATGCCCGCGCTATGAGAATGCCTCACGTCCTCGGCGAACGCGTCGGCAGACAAGGCGATTATGGGAATCTGGGCAAGGTCAGGGCGGTCGATGGCGGCCGCACGGATAGCGGTGGCGGCCTCGTACCCGTTCATAATCGGCATCTGGATGTCCATGAGCACCCCGTCATAGTAGCCGGGGTCGTGTTCGACCAGCATGTCAAGGGCGATCTTGCCGTTCTCGGCATGGTCCACTTCGGCGCCGGTAAGCTCGAGCAGTTCCTGGGCGATGGTCGCAGCCATCATGTTGTCTTCGGTGAGAAGTATGCGTTTGCCTTGATACTCGAGGTCTTCGAGCATGGCCTGCTCCTCGTTGATGGACGAGGCCTCGCCGTCGACGAGTTCGTTCATCACCTGGATGAGCCTGGACCTGAACAGCGGCTTCGATATGAAGGCGTCTACGCCGACCTCCCGCGCCTCCTGTTCGATAATCGACCAGTCGTAGCCCGACAGGATGATTATCGGCATGCTGTCCGCCGTCACCTCGCGTATCCTCTTGGCCGCCTCGAGCCCGCTCATGCCGGGCATCCGCCAGTCTAGAATTACCGCTTCGAAGGGGTTGCCTTCGTCTGCCGCCCTGACCACCGCATCGATGCCTTCCTGGCCGGACATCACGTATTCGGAGCGCATTCCTATGTCGTCGAGCAGCGCACACGCGCCTTCGCAGGCTATGGGGTCGTCGTCTACCACCAGGACGCGTAGGTCCTTGAGCCTGGATATGTCCTCCTGGGCTCCATCGCGAAGCTTGAGGTGCACCGTGACGGTGAAGGTGGTTCCCTCGCCTTCGGTGGATTCCACGTCGACGGAGCCGTTCATCATGTCGACGACGCTCTTCACTATGGCCATGCCAAGCCCGGTGCCCTCGACCTTCGTGGTGCGCGAGTCGTTGGCGCGCGTGAAAGGCTCGAACACGGTCTTCAGGAAATCCTCGCTCATTCCACAGCCGGTGTCGGCGAACACGAACTCGTAGCATCCGCTGTCGGGGATGCGGCTTGGAAGCTCGGCTATGCGCAGCGAGATGTCGCCGCCTTCGGGGGTGAACTTGATGGAGTTGCCCATGATGTTCACGAAGACCTGCTGCAGCCTGGTGGGGTCGCCTATGACGTGCTCGTGCTTTATCTCCATCAGGTCGACCTTCAGATTCTGGTTCTTGGCGGCAACCTGCGGATTGATGATGGTGATCAGGCTCTCGATGGTCTCGGACAGCTCGAACGACTCCTCCGAAAGCCCGATGGTGCCCGACTCGATCTTTGCCATGTCGAGAACCTCGTTGATGAGCCCAAGCAGGTGGCGGCTTGCCGACGTGATGTTGGCTAGGCACTCGCGCACCCTTTCGGGGTCGTCTACGTGCATGCCCGCTATGGCCGTAAGGCCCATGATCGAATTCATGGGTGTGCGTATGTCGTGCGACATGGAGTTGAGGAAGTCGCTCTTGGCCTGCGAGGCGTGTTCGGCGGCCTTGAACGCATCCTCCAGCGCATGGCGAGACTCGACCTCAGCCTTCTTCGCCTCGGTGGTGTCCTGGACGGCCACGAGGACCTGGGTGGGCTTTCCCTTGCCGTCGCGCGTAAGGGAAAGCACGGATATCTGGAACCAACGGTCTTCGTCCCTGGTGCGGCACTCCTGCTGGAAGAACGGAACGTCATTGGGAAGAAGCCTGCATATCTCGTCGGGGTCGAGCACGGCAAGGACCTCGCCCGAATCCCCCGCCTCTATGGTGTCGTCGAAGAACCGGCAGAACTCCTCGAAGCTGCCTTCTGCAGGAAGACCGTCCCGCACGCCGCTGCTCTTCAGGTACTCGTATGTGCGGTTGTCCAAGTCGATGGACAACAGGCTGCTGAACAGGTTTGTCGAGGCGTCGATTATGCGCGTGGCGGCCTGACGCTCAAGGAGCAGCTCGTTCTTCTGCCTGCGGGCCTGCAGCATGAGCATGATGACCACGATCACCGCCGCCGCCAGCACGCCGCCGACCAGGATGAACCCGGCGAGGTTCGCATTCGAGACCATCTTGTTGGTGATGGACGCCGGGAACGACCTGACCAGAACCCAATCGAAGGACGAGAGCTTCACCATGTAGGTGTTGCCGACGCCTTCGGACGTATGGTAGGTGAAGCTGGTGGAAGTGCCCCTCTCGATGTCTTCGTCCACCTGGGCAAGCGTAAGCCCGTCGAGCGTCTCGTCGTCGAACACCTCGTTGATGTAGGAGACGTTGTCGACGTCGAGCGAGTTGGGGACGGCCTTGGCTATGATCGCGCCGTCGGGCTCGCAGAGGTAGGTGGGCGTCTGCTCGCCCGAGAAGGAAGTGGTCATGTAGTCGGTCAGCGTGCTTTCCTGGTATACGCATACTATGATGCCGAGCACGTCGTGACCGTTCATGACGGGCGCGAAGAACGCGATTATGTTCTGCCCGTCGAACACGGCGTCGTTTATGAAGCAGATGCCGCTTTCGCCCTTCATCCCTTCGGTGTAGTAATAGCGGTCGAGCGCCGAGCTGGTGCGTTCGTCACGGTTGTACGCCTGACCGTCCGGCATGACGAAGAACGAGTCGTCGAACTGGGAGAAGTCCAGCATGTTGACAGCCTTGCGCGGATCGAGCTCGGACGTGGGGATGGCCTCCTCGAACACAGTCGCTGCCGTCTGGACGCTTCTCATGGAGCTGTCGAACAGGTCGTTCACTCGTCGAGCGGTCTGTCCGCTGGAGGTTTCCAGGTACTCGCCGTTCTGCGCGATGATCCTGTTGCTGTTGGCGTTCATGAACAGAAGCAGCGCGACGATCACCACGACGATGGCCACCACGATGACGGTGATGCGGTTGCGAAGCACGTTCTGCTCTTTGTTGTTCTTCATCATTGCAGCCTATCTAATCGGGCGTCGGGTCGTTGCTGCGGCAATGCTGAGCCAAGCGCTCGAACCCCGGTCGAAAGCATTTTTGCATTTGGATTCAATTATATAGAAAGCCCCCGCAAACATCCGCTTGAACGGGAAACTTTCAAAAAGAGCAATTAGGGAAAACCATTAGGGCAGAAGCGCGCGAATTGAACAGGTGGCGCGACGCCTAGCACATCAGGAAGCTGTCCAGACGGCTCATCCGGCGGCGCAGCAACAGGAACGCAACGACCCACCCGCAAAGGCCGCCGACCAGCAGCGGCAACGGATAGAAGCCTCCCAGCAGAACCGCGACGACGGCGCATGCGGCCGTCACGCCCAGGAACACGCAGGCGCTTATGCACGCCCCGCCGTAGTCGGAGAAGTAGTAGAACACCACGATGGTGAAATACATGCAGAACACCGCGTAAACGCCCAGGCTCAATACTGCGAACATGTCCAGCATCTGGGTTCCAGCGTTCAGATACGGAAAGAACACGAACACCAGGCAAACCAGGACCACCGTTATGATGAGCTGGATCTCGTACACGAAGAACAGCTGGTAGCGCAGCACCCTTGCCATGACGTTGCGCTCCTTCTGGATCATGGCGTAGGTGCCGTTGTTCAGCGCGGATACGTACGACGTGTACTTCTCGTAGAAGGCCGTCTCCACCTTCACGACGAATATGACCAGGGAAGGCATGTTGACGACGACGGCCAGAAACAACGCGATGTCGTAGGTCGGCGTCGTCTGGAATATGTTGACGTGCTCGATCATCCCCGAGAAAAGCCAGTATATGAGGGTGGGGCAATAGAGCCCGAACGCATAGGCGAAGCCCGCAACCGCCAGCTTCGGGTATTGCCGGAAATAGGAAAGGAACGCGAAGTACCGGCCCTTCGGAATGCCGAAGGCCTTCACGCACTGAAACACCAGGGCACACAACACCACCATGTAGCAGCATGCCAGCCCTGCAATGCCCGAGGTTACCCGGTCCGTCAGATGCCAAGCGTCGCAAAGGAAAAACAGGCCTATCCCGAGCACGACTCCAAGGAAGAAGCTGAACGTCAGGGCCTTGTAATGCTTGAGCGCCGAAGCATAGGTCATCATCGTGTACACGTCGGTCACCAGAACCCCAAGCAGGTAGTATGTCGCCAAGAAGACGACGGAGACCTCGTCGGAGGAGAAGCACATGCCGGCGCAAAGCAGAAGCATGACGATTCCGGACAGCAGGGAGGAAAGCGCCAGCGCCCCGAAGGCCGAAGGACAGATGTCCTGCTCGCGCTCCAAGAAGATGCAATCGGAAATGTAGCGGGATATGGGCGCGGCGAAGAGGACCGACGCCAACGTGGCCAGCACGAAGGCCGTGGTGGCCGACGAGATGAAGAACCGGCTCTCCAGCACGGTGAGCCCCGACCCGTCAAGCAGGAACTTCAGCACCAGCATCAGCGCCGCCGAAAGCACGGCGGGCCCGATAGTGGTCATGGTGGCGTATACGGCGCCCCACAGGTTCGCCGCCAGCGTCTTCCTGCCGTAGATCTTCTTGAGCTCAAATCCGATTCCGGCCATAGGTTCCCTCGCTCAGTGTCTCGTAGATCCCGTGGAACGCCGCGAGCATCTCTCCTCGGTCGTAATACGCCTCGACGCGCATCCTTCCGGCCTCTCCCATGCTCTCCATGAGCTCTGGGCTCCGCATCAGGCGAAGGACGGCCTGGGCCATCTCCTCGCTGTTCATGACCGGAACCACCAGCCCGGCAGGTCCGAACTCGTCGTCGTCCCTCTCGCCTTCGAGCAGCGCCTTGCAGTCGCCAACGTTGGTGGCCACGAACGGAATCCCGGCCGCCATCCCCTCGAGGACGGCCAAGGGCTGCCCCTCGCTGATGCTGGAGAGAAGAAGCAGGTCCACCTCGAACAGATGCTCCCTCACGTCGACCTGCCCCAAGAACTCGACGCCGTCCGCCCCCAGCTCTTCGAGCAGGTCGATGCATTCGTGGTAATACGCGGGGTCCTCGGCGCAGTTCCCCATGATCTTCAGCCTGGTTCCAGGCATCGCGCGCCTGACTATGTCGAAGGCCAGAAGCATGGTCTTGACGTCCTTTATCGGGACCACGCGAAGAACCGCCCCCAGCGTGAAGGGCCGTCCGCCTTCCGAGCGCAGCATAGCCCTCTTTTCCCGGCACTCGTCAAAGTCGTGGGCGTCAACCCCGTTGGGCACGACCACGATCTTCTCGGGCGGGCACTTCAACTCTATCTGCAGCGAGCGGTTGACCCCGAAAAGGGTCGTGACGACGCTGGACTGCTGATAGGCGATGAAGGACAGCTTCTTGAAGAAGTCGATCCAAAGCTCCTTGAACTCGCCTTCCACCCATTGGGAGCGGATGATGTCCTCCTCCCTTTCGCGGGTGTATATGCCATGCTCCGACAGCAGGAACGGGGATCCCTTCATGTAGGAGGCGCAGCTTCCAAGGATTCCTGCGTAGCCGGCAGAAACGGCATGATAGACGTCGGCCTTCGGGATGTCCTGCGAAAGGATGTGCATCAAGGGGAAGTAGATGCCCCTCATGTTCCACAGGAAGTGATGGAACACCTTCTTCGAATCCTGCCTGACGTACTCCTCCATGCAGACGTCGAAGAACGACTCGCTCATCAGCATGTCGCTTAGGTGCTGATGATGGCGCTTCGCAAGGTCAAGCACGCCTGTCCAGTCGATGTCGTCGACCGACCCGCCCACCAAGCTTTTCAGGGCGTCCTTTTCCTTGCGGGCAAGCCTCACCTTCCGGCCGCTCTTCTTGAACGCCGCGTCGCCCAGATACAGCGTGCGGACCTCTTTCACGTTGTCTGGAACGGGGCATACGTGCTCGGGCATCTCCTCGCGGGTGGTGGCGAGCGCCCATATCACGAACTCGACGTCCTTGAACTGGCTGCACAGCATCTGCACCCAGCTTGAGACTCCTCCGGGAACGTACGGGTAGCTTCCCTCGCAAATCAGGCAGACCCTCATGCGTTACCCCCTCTCCTCAAGAGCGATTTCCGCATGGCCGTCCTGGACGCGAAGCAGGTAGTACCCGTTCCCCACATCCTGATAGCTCAGCCCTTCGGCATCGACGATGCGGGCGTCGGTGCGATACAGGAACGCCTGCCCCTTCACGGCCCCGCTGCAGTCCAGGCACATGCGGTCGCCGTTTCTCGTCCACCCGTATTCGAGGCCCGTGTAGCTCTTCACGTCGTCCTCGGTCTGCGACAGCGTCCTGCCTTCCAGCCACGTCGCGCGGGAAAGAACCTCCGACTCGAAGAGCCCCAGCTGCTTCTTGCTGGAGTCCCAGGCCGCAACGGCCCCGTCCGCGGTCGCCATCTCCTCCACGTCGAACACGTGCGACACCATGCCGTAAGACCCCAGAACCGAACAGATGGCAAACAGGTTGCCGTCCTCCATGGACCCGCCTTCGGTGGCGGCGGGAAACACCGTGAGGCCGTCGCGCCACGACAGCCGGGCCTCATCGTCGTCCAGCATTCCGCGCACGAACCTTATGTCCGAGTCGGGCACGGCAAGCATCTTCGAGGAGAAGGCCTCCGTTTCCAGCGCAAGGCCTTCGAACGAGTAGTCGGCGAAGGCCTCCGAGACCTGGTCTATCAGTCCCTGGTCGAAGAACACGTCCCCCGCTTCGGAACAGTCGGAGGCGTACGCCAGCTCGCCACCGAACTGCAGGACGGACTTTCCGACGGACAGGAACAGCGCGCCGCCCTCGCCTCCGAATCCCTCCTCGGACGACGACACCACGACCACGCTGGAGGTGATCGGGGTTTCGGAACGAAGTGAAAGCCCTTGGAACGACCCCCACACCTCCTCGCGGACGAATCCTTCCGCAGAGTACCCATACAACCTCTGGCACAGCTCGTCGTAGGAATCCACAGTGGTCGGGAAGTCGTCGAGGAACACGGCCTTCACGCCCATGACCGGATACACGAAGTCGGAAAGCATCGAGTCGACCGCTCCCGTCAGAAACCCCATGCAGCGCGCGTCTGCAAGAAACGTCCCGTTGATCACGCAGACCTCGCCATCGCGCCAGCCATGCGTGTAGACCACCGGGGTTCCGCTCTCCGCGTCGCGGACGTAGACGGACGCATCCTCGGCGAGCTCCATGCGCACAGACTCGCTGCTTCCGCCATACCGGGCCTTCTTTGGCTGGACAGGGAGAAGCGGGCGGTCGAATTCAAGCTCTTCGGAGTTCTCGCGCAGGCCCTTGTCCTTGATTCCCAGCACCTGCCACATGGCGGCATCGGCGTCACCTTCCGGGACGCCCGCCGCCAACACGGCCTTTCCTCCGCCTGCGACGAGCCGCTCGAAGTCCCGAGGCTCCACGCAGTCGGCGATCGAAACGTCGCAAAACACCACCAGGTCATGCTTTCCCACCGCGTCTACGTCAAGGCGGTCCGTCTGGGTCACCGAAAGGCGAATGTCGTCGCAGTATCTGCCCACGTTGTCGCGAACCTCTTTCGAGCGGCCTTCCTTGGCGCCTCCTACGACCCACACCCGAGGCTTGTCGCCCTCTTCGACCGCCCCGGAATCGATGAACTCGCGCCGGACCTCGGAACCGCCTCCCGACGAAGGGCTGCCCGCCTGGTCGGCAAGGACGCTGTACGCCAAAAACGCCCCGCCCAGTGCGGCAACGGCCAACACGATGTACAGCAGCCGCTTGAGGGAAAGCATTCTATCGCTCCGCGCAACCGGTCTGGCCTTGCGGCAAGCCGGATGCTTCCGGCCCTGCGAGACGGTTGGTCCAATAACGCAGCTGCTCCAACCCGTTGGGAGTAAGGCGAACCTCGCGGTTCTTGCACAAGTCGTCCATCACGTCTTCGAACTTCCGCCTGTCGCCCATCCGGTAGAACATCCCCAACAGGCTGTTGTAGACGGCTTCGCTTCGCATGCGGTCCGCATGGTCGCGCCAAAGCGCCTCTGCGTCCTCGAATCGCCCAAGCTCGACAAGCGAGTCCAGGCACCACTCGTATTCCTCCAAGCTTACCTCGGCCTCGTCGGAGGCGATCCTTTCCTGAACCATCTCGCAAAGGCGCCTTCTGTAGGCCAAAAGCTCCCTTGCGGAAAGCACCTCGCTCGACAGCATGTCGAAAAGAACGGCGCAGGCGGCATGATATCTGTCGGGATCGCCGGGGTCCTGCTCGTAATCCCTTCTGCATTCAAGCCATCGTGCCTGCTGCAGACGGTATATCTCCATCTTTGCCGCGGCGACGTAGTGCGCCGATTCGGAGTCGTCGTCCTGCTCGGCCGCAAGAAGTATCTTGTAGTTGTCCTCGAGGCTCTTCGTCAGCTGCCTCAGCAGAAGGGCACGCTTCTCCATCGTGCTGCTTACGGCCATCGCGTCCTCGACCGGCACCACGTCCAAGGCCTCCTGGACGTCGGGGTGTTCCGGCTGGCGGTCTATGTCGAAGGCGTGTGTCAGAACGGCCTCCCTGTCGACGCCCGCCTTGCCGAACAAGGCTGGCACCAGCCTTGGCAGATAGAAAAGGACGATGCCCAGGCCCGGCAGGAACACGAAGAACAGCACCACCCCGACGCTCTTCCCGCGGACGGCCCTGACGATGGCGCAGAGCATGGACAGCGCAAGGTTCGCTGCCAGGAACAGGACGAGGATCGTTGTGGCCTTCGGCTCCACCCGCAGTCCTTAGGCCGTCACGAACTTGACCGGCACCGAACGGATCTGCACCCCATAGGCCATAAGGCGTTCCTGCACGCGAGCCAGGCTTTCGGCATCGGTGTTGTTCAGCAGGACGAAAAGCCTCTTGCTGTCGTCCGTCCCCATGCAGTCCGTCACGCGGATCGTCTCGCCGACCATGGCGGCGGCTTTCTTGGCAGAGCCGGAGAACACGAGCTCTATCACGCAGTAGTCCGCGATTCCTTTGTCGGCCTTCTCCTGTGCCAGCAGGATCCTTTTCCGGAAGGCCTCCGGCTTCAGGATGTCGGTACCCTTCACGTAGAGTTCGTCGCGAGAGAGCCTTTCGTGCTGCAATGCCTTTTCCATGGAATCGCGCAGAAGCAATGACAGGGTCTTCAAGAGGTTGACGTGGTACAAGGTCTCGCTTTCGTACGGAAGCCTCTTGATGAGAACCACCGCCTCGGGAACCCCTTGGCATACGATCGGCAGCACGACGGCGGGTTCGTCGGTTCCGACCTGTCCCTGGTAGAGCTCCCCGTGCGCCACTGCGTCTTCGATCCTGGGCCAGCTGGAAAGGTTCCAGGTCTTCCCACCCATGGTCGACTCGTCGCTCAGCGCGCCAACCAGCCTGAGCCAAGGACTTCCCGCCTGTCCCTGGTAGATGGCCACCGTGTCAGTGCTCATAAGCTCGGAAATGACCTGCATGGTCTCCAGCATGATCCTGTCGGGCTCTTGCACCATCAGGCGGCTTATCAGGTCGTACAGCTTCGGAAAGCCCGTCTTCGACGTCAGAAGCCTGCGCTCGTACTCGTTCTTTATCAACACGTTCTCGTCGTTTATTGCGCTGAGGTCGTCATAGTCCTCCCTCAACTCCTCGAGGTTGCTTCGGTTGCTGCGCACTTCCTCCCTGAGCATGCTTGTGGTGTAGCTGACCACCAGCCCAAGGAACACGAGCTGCACAACCCCGAGGATGTTGCCCGCATAGGACTGGAACGTGCTGGGCTCGAAAAGATTGACGTTCTGGCCGAACAGGAACGCGACGCTTGCCAGAATCGCCGCCAAGGCACCTTGGTAAACGTTGTAGAAGAGGGAGATCAGGATGACGTATATCAGCATCCAGTCGATCTGCGAGAACATCTCATGCGGCTCGCACAACATGTCGAGTGCGAAAAAGACGGCGAAAACGAGCAGGTTTTCCAGCAGTTGACGGACGGCCTTGGGAACGGACGGCTTCTTCTTGTCCTTGTTGCGCGACAGGGGAAGCTCGCGCACGATCTCGCCCGCATTCAGCTGGTCTTCCAAGTCATGGAGGTCGCGCCAGCCAAGCTCGTCCCTTATGAGGTCGCTTCTGGCCACGACGACGCCTGCGGGGCTGTCCCACTTGATGTCCTGTTCGGGAAAGCCTTCGCGCTGGCATGCCAGTTGGTACAGACGCCTTGCCGACAGCTGAGCCTTTCCGCAGACGTTGTACACGGGATGGCTGCCCCCGCCGATCACGCGCTTCACGGCGTCCGCCAGATCGGACACGTCGAGCGGCTGGAAAACGTCTTCCACCATTCGCTTCGGAGGCTGCGATGCGGCATTGAATGCCAGCGTCACAAAATCAGGAGACCCCCCCCCAGCAGGCTTTTCTGAATAAAGCTGCGATGCGCGGAGAACGACCGTGCCCGCATCGGAATGGCTTCGGTAAACGTCCAGAAGGTCTTCCTCACGAACGAACCTGACGCCCTGCTCGCCCACGGGAGCCCGATGCGCACCTTCGTCAGCCGGCCCGTCGGTGTTTCCATACACCGCCGTGGATGACAGGAGGACGAACCTCATGCCCGGAAGCGGTTCGGTGGCGCGAAGCGTGCGCGCCAGCAGGCTCACATCCTCATCCGCCTCGTTCGCAGAAGAAATACCCATGTAGTGGTTGCCCACGAAGACGACACATTCCGGCGCGATGGAGACAAGAAGCTTTTCGAAGCTCTCGCCTTTGCGCGGACTCCGATAGTAACGATGCGGAAGAGCGCCTTTCTTCTGGCGCGACAGCGGCTTGTCGGACAGAAGGTAGACTTCGTTCCCTTCTTGAGCGAGCCTTCCGACCAGCGTTTCAGCCAAGACGTCGCTGGCTCCGATGTAGACAATCTTCATAGGTCTTCTTTCCGCCGCATGACCCGACAGCCGAAATGCAGGCCCATGGCCCAAAAGTTTGTTTCTTCCGAATCCCTGGGAATGATGGCGGGCTACCGGTGCCCGCTCATCGTTGGATATCGGCTATCTTTTTTGCATGATACCCTAATGACATGCTAACGAATAGGAAATTACATTCAAAGGACAGTCATAGGAAGACGAAAGAGCCGCGAACCGGCATCTGTCATGCGCCACAACGACCTGAGGCGGCGGATGGCGTGTGGGAGAATTGAACAGCGGACGTGTTTTCCGTTCAACAAGGCAACGTAATGCATTGT